>NZ_JBFUIV010000024.1:0-84241 GCF_056401715.1 Bacillus sp. P4_E1 | reverse complement strand
CTTTATATTCAATAAATTTTGACAAACGATAGAATGACCAAGTGTGTAGGTTTTTTTCGTTTTTACGGCTTGTTCTTGCCGTCTGTCTTATATTCGTTAATTGTTCTAATCGAATGACAGAAATATGATTTGCAATCGCAAAATTAATGATTTCACGACTTATTTTATGATCTTTATCTTGCATCCATCTTTGTTCTTTATCATCMAATCGCCGAATYGCATTCACTTTTTTGTCTTTTCCTAACTTCTTACGMACACTACGAAACTTACGCTTCCTATATTTGTTTTGCCTACCATTTCCAAAGAAACGAACCTTGTCATCATCTGTAATCGCTACCGCAGGGACTTTGAGGCCTAGGTCTACTCCTAAAATTTTCGTCCCTGCTCTTTCATTTGTAGGAACCATGACAGATATTTGGGCCATCCACTTATTCGATTTCTTTGTGATGCGAAGTGTACCTAACTTATGTTTTAGCAAATCCAAATTGCGATTGTTTTTATCGATTAATAAAGCTCGGACCTTTAAACGAGTGGCCTTTCCATTTACCTTAAACGGGATTGAAATATGAGTGGCGTCAAACGAATAATTTTGATTGTTCCATATACAAACAGGCCTCTTTAAAATCGGAATGATTTTATAATTGCTTTTCTTTACTTTTGTAGCAAACAAACTTTTCGCGTCTTTGATTGCTTGATTCTTCACCGCACTTGGGATATTTGCTTCAATATCTTTTGTGCTTTTTTTCGTACTTTTCTTTGCTTTAACCATTTCCAATACAAGTGTATTTATAACTTTGATATATTCATGACTACTTTGTTCTAATAAACGGATTTGCTCTTTTGTTGGAATCAATTTCACTTTCACTGTTAGGGTCTGTGACATGCGTTTCATCCCCTTGTTTTTTGATTTTCAACATCGTGCATTTGATACATTTCTAGCAATAGAAACAAAATGAGAACGTGTCCATAAACTTTACAACTACATGAGGTGAGGATATTTTCCTCTCAAACACTTTGAAACGTACTGCTATCATCATTGATTCTAGTTACAATGTATCATTTACTTTCGAAAAATTACAACAAAAAGACTCGAAGAAACTACCTATACTTTGGATACTTAAAGTACCACGAACCTTGCGATTTTTAGTGGTACTCCGTATCCAACCTCACTTTCATCCCATGCCTAAAGGCAATGGGCTTTCTCGTTCGGAAAGGGCTGTAAGATGGATTTTCTTTTATATATGAAAATAGAGGCGTTAAACTCTCTCTCGTTACAATAACGGCTGGATCATCTGTCGTGACGATTTCAGCTAATTTCTCCCCGTTCCTCTCTTGTAAAATAGTAATCATTCGGTCTACTTGTGCCGTCTGCTTATAATACGATGATCCATACAAATACAATCCAACAATTACTATAACAAGTAATGTTAAGAGTGTAATGCCAACTTTTGTACCGCCGCTCATTTTCTTCTTTACTACAAGACTTTCCCTCTTCATCCCGCAGTTTTGGCAAAATTGCTCTCCATCTTCATACTGAGCTCCGCACTTTGTGCATACATTCATCCATTCAACCACCTTTTCGTTAGAAGCCTGTTAATCCCCCGATAAAGGTTTGGATTATCGTTTTAATGTAAGACCAAAACACGATAAACGTTGCAATTCCGATTAAAACATTTGCGATAATAAGTGTGTAAACAGGATCTACTCCGCCGTTGTCTAGTTTTAATATAGCTACAATTATACTAATTCCCATATACGTTGTAGCCAGCCCTAATAAGATTGGTAAAAAAAAGATCAATAGGAAACTAAATAGAAAAGAAAGCACTAATATAGCAATAGCTGGCGTCGCTATCGTCCCCCATATACCGAATGCTTCAAGAAAAGAAAAAGATGATTTCATCATCTTACCACTTACAAAAATAATAAATCCGACAAATAAAGTTAAAATTAATAAAAAGAAAAAGACCATTACAGATTCTCCGAAGAAAGTAGGAGTAGCTATATCTGGCACTAATGTCCTCGTAACAGTCGCCGCTGCGCTCATCATTCTATAAAAAATACATGCTCCTAAAAAGCAAATAAGCACAAGACTTACAATTCCATTTCGCACTTCAATATTTCCACTTTCCATAATGGCCGATGGTGATTTAAAAGCATTTTTAAAGAACTGAAAATAGCCACTTGCAAATTGTTTCACTTGCTCTACCGTTTCATTCGGACGAGTTTCCTTTACTCGTGCCGGGCGCGATAGCTGCCCTTCTTCCTGCCCACCACTCGCTACCACTTCTTCCGTTAACGAATGTCCACAATTTCCGCAAAACCTTGCTTCCGCTGCATTTTCAGTATTACATGCCGGACATTTCATTCTCTCATCCCTCCTTAAGCATATACCTTATAGGGTGTTACAAATTCAATATATGACTTTGTACATAAAACATGACTACAAGAAAAAGAATATGAAATCCTTCTTTTAAACGAAACTATGTGTGCTAGTAATATAGAAAAATAATGTTATTATGAAACAGAGCAAATAAAGTGAAACTTTAAACAGATTGGATGAAGACAGTGGAATTTGTAAACTCGATTTTTCAAACACTCCTTACAAGTGTGATCCAATTATTTTCTTTAATTGGTGTCATCATTGTAATTGGATTTATATTAGGTTATTTAGAATCTCTCACACGAACGTATTGGTCGAGAGCTTTTGGTAGGAAAGGTTTTCTTTTAACCGCGTGGATTGGTGTTCCCGTTCATGAACTTGGGCATGCAATTATGTGTCTATTATTTCGTCATAAAATTGTAGCAACGCAGTTTTTCCCAACAGATACAAGTCAGGGAGCTTTAGGTTACGTACAACATCAATACAATCAAAAAAGTATATACCAACGAATCGGTAATTTCTTTATCGGCATCGGTCCTATTATTTCTGGTATTACTGCCTTAATACTTTTAATGCGCTATTTCGTACCAGATTCATATTCTTTATTTAATACGAATCTCGAAACAACTGTTGCATCGACTTCTATTAACTTAGACATGATCCAAAACATGTTTTTATCAACATTCTTTTTATTAAAAAGTCTATTTACAATGAGCAATTTATTGACTCCTTCATTTTGGTTATTTTTATTTATCGCCATTTGCATTTCTGCACATATCGCTTTAAGTAAGCCAGACATTAAAGGATCAATAGACGGCATCATCGTCATGTTTATCGTATTATTTTTATTCAATATAATAGCGGGACTTTTTCAGTATGATAGTAACCAACTAATCGGCAAAATGATGAAATATAATATGTATCTCATTGCATTTTCTAGTGTAGCGCTTCTTTTCTCTTGTATTTCTACACTTGTTAGTTTTGGGTTTTATAAAATGAGAGGAGGACGTTCGTTTTGAACGTCCTCTTCTCATCAATCATTTCTCTTATAATCACAATGCTCAACCGGAACACGAGCATGCCCTTCTTCATCCGTACACCATGACTGTGACTGAAAGGCAAGAAAAATACCAATCCACTCTTCCTTCTTCTCAAAGTGAATCAATATCCCACCGTCTTGCCATTTGCCATCATCACCTTGCCATTTCTCTACATTCCCTTGATTCATATGAATATCGTGTATACCGTTTCCAGGTGTAAAATGGAAATACGAATCCGGAACCTTTTCTTCTGGTCCCCACCTTTCACCAAACGCATAAATAATTGCTTTCTCATCTATTGCTCGTTTTATATAACGTTCTATCTTTTCATTTAAATCATTATCAGATCCCGTTTTTTCAGCTGGCAAAGGAATCATTTGCTTTGAATCAAATAAATTACCTCTTACATAATCTAAAGCTACTTTCGGCTCATTGTTTTTCACTTCTGTAAACCCAAACGGTAATGTTGGTAAAATGTGAATAGCTTCTGAATCAATATGTTCGCTTGCAAAATATAAAACTTCTGACGGATAACTTTGCGACTTTACGTTAATTGCAATACGATAATCTACTTCTGCTTCGCCTTGTAAATGAACTTGATAATGAGGTGTTTTCCCTTTTCCAATCTTAGATTGTACAACTGTACCTTTTAATACACMGTAGTTTTTTAAGGGCATCTCTTTCATCTCCTATTCATTTAGTAGAAGCTGTTCATACTTTAGGCATTATCCATATAAAAAGAAAATCCTCCTTTCCCAGGAGGATTTCTTATTTTCTCAACATATACCAAACAATAACCTCCACCACTACAAGCAACACCGCACCAAAAATCATTAACGTCGTCTTCTTTAATAGTTCATTTTCACGATACGGGATATTACATAAATACGCACCTAGTGTAATTCGTGATGGACAAGCGATTGTCGCTACTGATGATGCGGTGTTTTGGAGTGTTGTGACATATTGCCACGGAAGTGCTACGTTTTGCGCTGTTTGCATTTGGAGTTTAATAAACATCGCATTTGATCCTGCGTTACTACCTGTTAAAAAACCGCCGATACCGCCGATGAATGGTGCAACGAAAACGAAAAACGTACCAAATGTTTCACCAGCTGTTTTTGCGAGTAATGAATGCATACCAGATGCACCCATTAGTTCTGAAATTGCGATGAACATCGTCGTTGTAATAGCGAAAGGAATCCATTGTTTTATCGTTTGTGAGAGTGATTGTTTCATAATATTAGATGGAATGCGGAAGAAAATAATTGTAAATAAACAAGTCATGGCGAGCCAAAATCCTGGTGAATATAGTAGCTCTAGTTTGTAAGAATATGATTTTAAATCGAGAACTGCATATGACCTAAGAAAATCATGTAATGCTGGAACGAGGCGAGAAAGTAAAATACAAACTGTTAAGAATATATAAGGGCTAATAATTTTTATAATAGATACTTCTCTCTCTACAGCCGCAGCATGTTCTGTTATAAAGTTTTGCTCACTTTTCCCTTTTAATTTAATGATTAGAAAGCCAAATGTAATGGTAACGATAGAACTTAATATCCCTGCTAGTTCAACACTTACGTATGCGTTAGAAAGATAGATTCCGAGAGAAAATAATAGAAAGAATCCTACTCCTTCCTTCCACTTTTCTATAACTGCCTGCCAGCCACCGACAACGTATAAAGAAAGGATGATAAAGTATGCGAAAATCGGGATGCTTAATAATGCTGTATTTGTACCAAGAGTTGTGAGCGGCATGTTAATAAGCTGAGAACCGATAATCGTACCCGTTGCCATTGCGCCCCATGAACTTGCAAGTAAACCGATAAACGATAGTAGCACAGCTTGAAACGGTTTATAACCGAGCGAAAGAAAAATAGGTGCTGCGACCATAAAACCAATTCCGAATCCACTCACTGATTCAATAAGTGGACAAATACCAAAACACATAAGAAGCATTTGTAGTAAGCGATCGTGCGTAACTTCTTCTAGAAAACGCGCTACTTGATCGATGTACCCCATTTTGTTCATGAGGTGAAATAAAAAAATACCGAAAAATAAAACGTATCCGACAATAAAACAAATTAACCAACCTTTAATCGTTGCGTGCACAGTTTCACTTATCCCTAATTGGAACGTTGGCGAAAGTAAAACGATTCCGACAGAAACGGTATAAGAGATTAATGAGGCTCTTAATGACGTTTGTTTAAACAAAAACAAACAAATGAAAATCATCATAATCGGGATAAGTGCCAACAATATGGCCATGCTATCATCTCTTTTCGTAAAAATTGCAATTTTTAACTATTATATAACAGATGTTATGATTTTCAATTATTTTTATAACAGATTTAAAAAGGAGCCGCTTGGCTCCTTTTTTGAATAACTAATATTTTATCTTTTATCCTGAAAAACCGTCTGCTGTCCAATCATTTTTTCTAGTACAACAAACACAATATAAGCACATATTACTTGCAATACAATATTCCCAAGTTTTATTAATTCAAATGAATGGATCCATTGGAATAATTCACTTAATAATACAATCGAAACGATACTAAATAGTTCTATACTAACCGAAAATATACATACTTCTAAAATAGATTGCTCTTGTATTCGATTTAATTGGGAAAAGATGAATACATATCCTAAAAACAGAGCCATCAACTCTATTTTCGTCATGCTAATGAGCCAAGCGTATAATGGTACAGTTAAAAGAAGATATAATAGTTTACGTCTTAGCATGCCTTCTCACCCTCTAAGTTATAAGTATTTTCTGTATATTTTAACATTTATTACACAAAAGAAACAGAAGAGACTTAAGCCTCTTCTGTTTCTTTTACTGCATGTATTAACTCACAAATTTCTTCTCGCTTTTCATTTTCTAACAGCTCAATGACTTTACTTCCAACGACAACGCCGTCACATATTGTAATCATTTCTTCAATTTGCTCTCGTGTTGAAATACCGAATCCTGCGACTACTGGTAAGTGGACGTGTGCTTTTACTTTTTCTAAGTAACTACGAATCTCATCTTTAAAGTTTTGACGTACTCCCGTTACGCCCGCTACTGTAACGGCGTAGACGAATCCTTGTGATTCACTCGTAATTTTTTCGATTCGTTCAATAGGGCTCGTTACGGTAACGAGTGGAATTAAAGCGATATTCGCCACGCGAAGGAGCGGTGCAATAATGTCTTGTTCTTCATACGGTAAGTCCGGAACGATAAGACCGTCCACCCCTGCTTCAAGACAGCTCTCAATGAAACGTTCCTTTCCGAATGCGAGTACTGGATTTAAATATGTCATAAGTACAAATGGAATTTGAACTTCTTGCCTCACCTCTATTAATGCTTGAAAAATACCTTTCAATGTTACACCGCTATCTAATGCTCTTTTTCCTGCCCTTTGAATAGTTGGACCGTCTGCGACTGGATCTGAGAACGGAATACCGATTTCAACGATGCTTGCTCCTGCTTCATCAAGAAAACGAATTCTTTCTTTTAACTTTTCAAGTCCACCATCTCCGCCCATTACATACGGAATAAATGCTTTCTTGCCATTTTCAAACGCTGCTATAATTTTTTCTACTCCCATTTTTTACACCTCTTCCATATAACGTTTTATACTCTCTACATCTTTATCACCGCGGCCGGATAAACAAATGACAAGTCCTTCGTCTTTCTTCATTTGCGGCGCTAGTTTTAAAGCGTATGCAACAGCATGTGAACTTTCTAATGCCGGGATAATCCCTTCTTTTTTCGTTAATAATTGAAATGCTTCTAACGCTTCTTCATCTGTAATGGAATGATAAGAAACGCGGCCGATATCTTTTAGCAAGCTATGTTCTGGTCCAACCCCTGGATAATCCAGTCCCGCCGAAATAGAATGCGCTTCTTGAATTTGTCCTTCTTCATTTTGCAGAAGGTACATCATCGATCCGTGTAAAACACCGACACTTCCTTTCGTTAAAGTGGCTGCGTGCTTTTCTGTGTGAACACCTTTTCCAGCTGCTTCAACACCGTAAAGGGCAACTTCTTCATCGTGTACGAACGGATAAAACATTCCCATTGCATTACTACCACCGCCAATACAAGCAACGACTGCTTCTGGTAATTTTCCTTCTAACGCTTCGTATTGCTTTTTCGTTTCTTTTCCAATTACACTTTGAAAATCACGGACAATTTGCGGGAATGGATGTGGTCCGAGAACTGATCCCATAATGTAGTGCGTATCGTGTACATGTGAAACCCAGTAACGAAGCGCCTCGTTTACTGCATCTTTTAATGTGCCGCTACCTGCCGCAACGCTTTCTACTTTCGCTCCGAGTAATTCCATTCGGAACACGTTTAATTTTTGTCGTCTCACATCTTCTTCTCCCATGAAGATGACGCATTCTAAACCGAAAAGTGCACATACAGTAGCTGTTGCAACTCCGTGTTGTCCTGCTCCTGTTTCAGCGACAACTTTCTTCTTACCCATTCTTACCGCAAGAAGTGCCTGACCGATTGTATTGTTAATTTTATGAGCTCCCGTATGATTCAAATCTTCACGCTTTAAATAAATCTTTGCTCCGCCGCAATACTTCGTCATATTTTCCGCAAAATAAAGCGGTGTTTCTCTTCCAACATACGTTTGTAAATAATGATCTAATTCCTTTTGAAACGCTTCATCTTGCATCGCTTCTTTATATGCTTCTTCTAGTTCTAATACGGATTGCATTAACGTTTCTGGAACGTATCGCCCCCCGTATATACCGTAATGACCTTTTTCATCTGGATATGCGTAGTTCATTTGGAACACTCCTTCGCTTTTATAATAAATTGTTTTATTTTCTCTATATCTTTCTTTCCTTCTGTCTCTACTCCGCTGCTTACATCGACCATATATGGCTGAACGGTTCGAATTGCTTCTTCTATATTAAGGATGTTTAATCCGCCAGCTAATATCGTTTTCTCTCGCAACTCATTTGGCATATGTGCGAGTAACTCCCATGAGAATGTCTTTCCGTTTCCTCCGTGGAACTTTTCTTTCGGGCTATCAAATAACAGATAATCTGTATCGTATTTTTTCGCACATTCAATATCTTTCTCTAAAGCTACTCCTACCGCTTTTATAGACGGAATATTCAATCTTATGATTTGATGATTGTCTTCATCCCCATGTAGTTGCACATGCGTTAACCCGCACTCCTCTGCAATTTTCTGGATCACTTCGACTGATTCATTTACGAAAACACCTACCTTGAAAACGTGGGCTGGAATTTCCCCAATAATTTCTTTCGCTTGTCCTGGAGTGATTTTCCGTTTACTTTCTGCAAAAACAAATCCGATTGCATCTGCTCCGTATTCACAAGCATGTTTTGCTGTTTCAACATCAGTGATGCCGCAAATTTTCACTTTCATATGTTCACCTTACAGTCTTCGAAAAAGTTACTTATAGAAGATGATGTCATAAGTGCTTCTCCAACTAATACACCTTTTGCACCAGCTCGTTTGACGCGAATAATATCTTCTTTTGAATGAATGCCGCTTTCACTAATCCAAAGTAGGTTTTCCTCATTCAGTCGTTTTCCGAGCTTTTCAGTTTGGCTTAAATCTACTTCAAATGTTTTTAAATTACGGTTGTTAATACCGATAACGTGCGGATTTAATCGGATTGCAATTTCTAATTCCTGTTCATCATGAACTTCAACAATCGCTTCTAATCCTTTTTCTAGCACGTAGTTATAAAGCTCGTTTAATTTCTCTTTTGACAATGCTGCAACAATTAATAAAATAAGATCTGCACCAGCTTCATACGCTCTATCAATTTGGATTTTATCGATTATAAAATCTTTACATAAAAGCGGAATGTTACTTTCTGCTCTTGCCGTTTGTAAGTCATGAAACGACCCTTTAAAAAATTGACCGTCTGTTAAAACCGAAACTGCTCCAGCACCGCATTCTTCATATGTTTTCACTTGTTTTGGCACATCAACGTGTAAATTAATATCGCCTTTTGATGGAGACGCTCGCTTTACCTCTGCTATTACAGTAAACTGTTCTAAAGCTTTTACAAGTGAGTGTGTTTTCCTTTTTTCTTTCACTGGTGAATATGTTTCATATAACTCCGCAACTTCCACTTTCTTTTGCTCTACAATTTTGTCTAAAATCGTCCCCATTTTAATTCACCCTTTCTAATTTTTCATGGCTTGCTGCAATTAATAAGTTTAGTTTGGCTAATGCTTTTCCAGAGTCAATGCTATGTGCCGCTAGTGTAATTCCTTCTTCAATCGTTTCTGCTCTTCCATTTGCGAAAAGGGCTAGACCTGCATTTAATAAAACAGTATCGCGATAGACACTCTTTTCTCCGCTTAATACTCCGAGCGTAATCTTTGCATTTTCTTTTGAATTCCCACCTCTAATTTCTTCATTTTTCACTCTTGAAAAACCATACTTTTCTGGATCAATACTCATTTCTACTATTTCATTATCTTTTAAAACGACGACATGATTTTCTCCCTGTAATGATGCTTCATCTAAAAAGCCACTTCCGTTTACGACGAGCGCTTGTTTTCTGCCAAGTTTCTGCAATACTTCCGCTACCGGCAATAACATATCTCGCTTATAAATACCGACAAATTGTGTTTCTAAATTAACCGGATTCGTCAACGGTCCAATTAAGTTAAAGATCGTCGGAACGTTTAATTCTTTTCTTATTTTCATAATGCGTCTTAATGCTGGATGCATCGCTGGTGCGAATAAGAAGGCAATACCTACATTCTCTAATAAATAGTCAATCTCACCCGGCGTACAGCTTATGTTTACACCGAGTTCTTCTAATAAATCAGCACTTCCTGTTTTACTAGAAACAGCGCGGTTTCCATGTTTCGCAACCTTTACACCAGCTCCGGCAAGTACAAATGCCGATGTTGTACTAATATTGAATGTTTGCGCACCGTCACCACCCGTTCCGCAATTGTCCATCGCGCCTTTTATATGATTTGAAAACGGTAATGCCTTTTCGCGAAGAGCACGAACGAGACCGTATATTTCTTCTGCTGTTTCGCCTTTCGCTTTCAGCAATACTAAGAAAGCTGCAACTTCACTTTCCAATATGTTGTCACTTAATAAAAGAAGTCCCGCTTCATACATTTCTTCTTCTGTTAAATGTTGTCCCTCTACTAATTTTCGAAGATAACTGTTCATACTCTCTCCTCCTCTTTCACTTCTGCTAAAAAGGCACGTATTAACTTTCCGCCTTCTTCTGTTGCAATTGATTCTGGGTGAAACTGTAATCCGAAGAGCGGATAATAGTTGTGACGAACTGCCATGATTTCTCCGTCATCCATCGCTGTCGCAAGTATGTCAAAACACTGCGGCAAACTATTTTGCACTGCGACGAGTGAATGGTAACGCATTGCTGTTAGTGGCTGCGTTACGTACGAAAAGATTGACGTTCCGTTATGTTTCACACGCGATGTTTTTCCGTGTTTAATACGCTCTGCTCTAACAATTTCTCCTCCAAATGCGGATATGATTGCTTGATGGCCAAGGCAAATTCCTAAGATGGGAACGTTCTTATAAAAATGACGAATAACATCGATACAAATTCCAGCATCTTCTGGTTTCCCAGGTCCTGGTGAGAGCACAATTCCTTTCGGCTTCATCTCCTCTAATTGTTCAATTGTTATTTGATCATTTCTTACGACAACAATTTCTTTCTCGTACTCGCCTAATAGTTGATACAAGTTATATGTGAACGAATCATAATTATCGATAAGTACAATCATTTCATAACCTCCAAAAGCGCTCTCGCTTTATTTAATGTTTCTTCATATTCAGCAACCGGGTCTGAATCGTAGACGATACCCGCTCCTGCCTGAACGTACGCTTTCTCGTCTTTTACAACCATCGTTCGAATTGCTAGCGCCATATCAAGGTTTCCTGAGAATGAAATATATCCAACCGCTCCGGCATATACATTTCTTTTTTCATGCTCTAACGTATTAATAATTTCCATCGCCCTTATTTTCGGAGCACCTGATACTGTACCAGCTGGTAAACAATACGCTAATGCATCAAATCCACTTGTTTGTTTTCGCAATGTTCCGTAAACTTCAGATACAATGTGCATAACGTGAGAGTATTTTTCTACTTTCATATATTTATCTATCGTCACAGAGCCAATTTCACTTACTCTGCCAATATCATTTCGTCCTAGGTCCACAAGCATCATATGCTCTGCTCGCTCTTTCTCATTTCCTAACAGTTCTTTTTCGATTTCCTCATCTTCCTGCTTCGTTTTCCCTCTCGGCCTCGTACCAGCAATTGGGTTTGTCATCACTTTATCCTCTCTTACTGATAACAAACTTTCCGGCGAAGAGCCAAGTACAACATAATCTTGAAAATCGATATAGAACATATATGGTGATGGATTTGCAATTCGAAGTTTCCGGTATAATGCAAATGGATCTCCAATACATTCACTTTGCAAACGCTGGGATAATACAACTTGGAAAATATCTCCGGCCCGAATGTATTCTTTCGCTGTTTCTACCATTTCACAAAATTCTTTTTCAGTTATTGAAGAAGTGAATGATAATATTGATTGTATTTCATTTACTTCCGCTTCTTCTCCCTTTAGCACTTCCTCTTTGTATACTTGCAATCTTTCGTATACTTCTTCATAAGAAGCTGAATCGTCTTCCCTGCATACATATACAAATGACAACTTTTGGCGTAAATGATCGTAAACGGTAAACTCACGATATAGTAAAAGGTGTACTTCTGGAATATTTAATGGATCGTGTAAATCTGCTCCAATGTTTTCATACTGCCGAATGACGTCATAGCCAATATATCCAACTGCTCCCCCGCAAAACGGAAATGGACTGTCTACTTGCGCTGGTGCGATTACCTCTTCTAGCATTTGCAGTACGTTACCCTGCAGCTTTTCTTTTTTCCCATACATCATTCGCTCTACTTCTATACCAACGCTTTTCACTTCTCCATAAGGATTACACCCTAAGTAAGAATAGCGCCCTTTATCTTGATGAAGCTGCGAACTTTCTAATAAAAACTTTTTCTTTCCCTTCATACGTCTATATAAAGAAATTGGCGTAATGCTATCTCCTTCTTCTTCAGCAATTACTAAAAATGTGTTTCTTTGCTCTTTTTGCTTCATAAATTCCTCTTTTGTCATCATGCCTTTCACCTCACTCTGAAAAATAAAAAAGTCCCCTACATATCGAAATATGTAGAGGACGATAAATTCACCGTGGTACCACCTCAGGTTGGACGCAAAAGCATCCCGCTTTATTCAGGTACAAAATATATACCTTATCCTTGTAACGGCGGAACCCGGGTTGCCTACTGAAAATAATTGTTCAGCATACCTCTCGTAAGCCCATTCCGTATATGGCACCGCACCGGGCTCCCACCTGTCCCCGACTCTCTGAAACGTCTCCAATATACTTACTCTTCTTACTTAAACGATTTAACATATTTAATTTTTTGTACACAAAAAGGGAGTACTCATCCTATAGAAAGGACGGGTACTCCCGTGGTGCCACCTTAATTCGTTACGAATGTAACGCACTTTGCCGTATCAAAAAATAATACGTGTCTCTTGTATCGATGAGATCATGTCGCCAAAGCCTACTTCTTTCGTTTCGGTTTGGAAGCTCCGAAGCCCATTCCACATCAATCCCATACTGATTCGCACCAACCATCAGCTCTCTGACATGTTCATCATGTGTACTCTTCTTCATCAACGCTTGCATTTTTTTAAGTTGCACTCATTATAGACCTAACTTTTTTCACAAGTCAATACTTTTTTAAAAAAAATATTTCTCCCTTCTTTCAATATTATATTGACAAAACAACGTGTTTTTATGTAAATATAATAAATACTCTATTAAAATTAAGGTTTTTTCGTCTGAAATTTATATATTTAAAAAGTAAAACGATGTCAAAAAACGCTTACATTTCTGAAAATTCGTATTTCTGTATGGATTTTTCAGAATAATCATGATAGATTATAAATATGCATAACGCATCAAAAGACATGACAAAAGGAAGGGGAACTACATGAGTACGCAGATGTTAACTTTAACTTCTATCTCTATTTACATGCTCGGGATGTTAGTAATCGGCTATTTCGCCTACAAACGAACGTCCAACTTAACAGATTATATGCTTGGCGGGCGTACACTAGGCCCCGCAGTAACAGCATTAAGTGCTGGAGCATCTGATATGAGTGGTTGGCTTTTAATGGGATTACCCGGTGCAATGTTTAGCGTTGGATTAAGTAGTAGTTGGATTGCGATCGGCCTAACACTAGGCGCATACGCAAACTGGCTTTATGTCGCTCCTCGCTTACGTACCTACTCTGAAATTGCAAACAACTCTATTACTATTCCAGAATTTTTGGAACACCGTTTCCACGACAAATCTCACATGCTACGCTTAGTATCCGGACTTGTTATTATGATTTTCTTTACTTTCTATGTAGCTTCAGGATTAGTTTCAGGCGCTGTATTATTTGAAAATTCATTTGGTATGAACTACCACGTTGGATTACTCATTGTAGCAGGCGTTGTTGTAGCTTACACACTATTTGGTGGTTTCTTAGCAGTAAGTTGGACAGACTTCGTGCAAGGAATCATTATGGTAGTTGCCCTTATTCTTGTTCCTATCGTAACAATTATGAATACAAACGGACTTGGACCTGCATTTGATACAATTCGATCTGTAGATCCAACACGTCTAGATATTTTTAAAGGTGCCTCTACTTTAGGAATGATTTCTTTATTCGCATGGGGCCTTGGTTATGTTGGACAACCTCATATCATCGTACGCTTTATGGCAATTTCGTCTGTAAAAGAAATTAAAAGCGCGCGAAGAATTGGTATGAGCTGGATGATTTTCTCTGTTGTCGGAGCTATGTTTACTGGTCTTATCGGTATTGCTTACTATTCACAACAAGGTTTGACATTATCTAACCCAGAGACAATTTTCCTTGAACTTGGAAAAATTTTATTCCATCCACTTATTACTGGATTTTTATTAGCCGCTATTTTAGCCGCTATTATGAGTACAATTTCTTCTCAGCTTCTCGTTACTTCAAGTGCAGTAACAGAAGACTTATATAGAACATTCTTTAAGCGTTCTGCTTCTGATAAAGAACTTGTATTTGTCGGTCGTATGGCTGTTCTTGGTGTTGCTTTAATTGGGTGTGCATTAGCGCTTAAACAAAATGATACGATTTTAGCTCTTGTTGGATATGCTTGGGCTGGATTTGGTTCTTCATTTGGACCTGCTATTTTATTAAGCTTATATTGGAAACGTATGACGAAATGGGGCGCGCTTGCTGGTATGATTTCAGGTGCAGCCACAGTAATTATTTGGACACAGTTTAAGTTCCTAAAAGATTTCTTATATGAAATGATTCCTGGTTTCGCTATTAGTTTAATAGTGATCATAATTGTTAGTTTACTAACTAAACCTTCAAAAGAAGTTGAAGAGCAATTTGAGAATTTTGAAAAACAACATATTCATAATCTATAAAAAGAAAGCTCTGCTGTTACGATAACAGCAGAGCTTTCTTTTAACCGTATTTCGACAATATTCTTCTCGAATTTAACAATTTCTTTATGTTTCGTTAAATTTACTATAACATTCTTCCTTTATATTATTAGTATCGACACCTATACAGAAAGGGGACTCCACAATGTTAGCATCTTTACAGCAACAACATATAAGAAAATTTTCACCTATCACAAACACTTCTACTTCTCTTTTAAACATACAACCTAATCCATCCAAAATTTCAATTGCTCCTTCTGTTATATCTGTAATTGGTATTCACATACAGAAAAATAAGCTTAAAATAAAAACCGGACAAAGTGCTGATTTATCAGCTTCCGTTTTGCCAATGCAGGCAAAAAATCAAGAGCTTATTTGGACAAATATGAACTCCGACGTCATCACCATCTATCCAAAAGGTGAGACAGTAACGATTACTGGAAAAAGTGCAGGAAGAGCAGTAGTAATTGTCACAACTGCTGAAGGAAAATTCCGCGACTTATGTATCGTTCACGTACAACCTTATATGACAAATCCAAAGTGACATAAAGAGAGTAGATATGAATCCACTCTCTTACTTTATTTCAATCCCAGGTTTTTTTCTTTTTAACAACAAAATAAATTCTTCTTTATTTCTTGGAGAAATAAGTTCTGTTTCATATGATCCGTAAACAATTTCTAATCGATCGAATGATAGTGCATAGGCGGCTAACGGATTTTTCGTGCTCGAAATTTGTTTTATATCTCGTATAAATATGCACTTTTTAACGAAACCCGATCTAATAGTAATTGTTTCTTCCCCAACAATATATTTTGTTGAAAACCAACTCCAAATAAATAGTATGGCTAAAGGAATTGTAAAAAATAAAAGAAAATATTCTCTCCCTGCAAATATGGGAGCAAAACACGCTCCAATGCCAACGAAAAAAATCGGATATAACCATACATCTTTTTTTGATGGAAATTCCACTAAACTTCCCCTCCCTTGATTTAAGTCAATGAATCTCCTCCTCTTCCCTATTACAATGAAAACAACATTAGAATAGGAGGACGTATTATGACTGAGCGAAATTTTGCCTTATTTGCAGGCACTTCTCTTCTTATCATGGCATTCACTGCATTTTTTTCTTACGGTTTTGTTCACGGAAATCTCGTTGTACCAAGTAATGCGAGCACGACACTCCATAATATTCAAACTTCAAGTTCACTTTTCAAAGCAGAAATTTTCGGATGGATTATCATTTTTATTACGGATATTATCGCCTCGTGGGCTCTTTATTTCTTTCTAAAACCTATCCATACTAGCCTCTCATTGCTAGCTACCTGTCTTCGTCTTATGTATACAGCTATACTTGGTATTGCTATATTCAATTTAACATTTGTATTACTTCTTTCAAAAAGCACAGTTGCTAATTCAGAAGCATATACAATGTTATTTCTAGAAGCTTTTGAATACATTTGGTCTGTAGGATTAATCATTTTCGGCTTACATCTTCTCACCTTAGGGTACGTAACCTTTCAATCTAAAAACATACCGAAGACTATTAGTATATTACTGCTCATTGCTGCAATCGGCTATATCATCATTAACGTAATGAATACGATATTTTCACAATATGATGCGATTATTTCCATTCTTAACGTTGTCTTTCAACTACCGATGATCACAGGTGAACTAGGATTTAGTATATGGCTATTACTTAGAGGTGGAAAAAACTCTACTGTTTGAGTCGTTTCTTAATTCTGCTTAATGATTCTGGCGTAATACCTAGATAACTTGCCAATTGATATTGAGGAACACGATCGATTAAATGCGGTCGTTTTTGTAATAATGATTTGTAGCGCTCTTCTGGTGTCGATGTAATAAATAATGTAAGTTCTTCTTGTACTTCACCAAAATTGTATTCAATCATTTGGCGCGTCATTTCTTCTAACTGTGAATATTTCTTATACATGTCCTTTTCACTATACAGATCGCCAACTACAACTAGACAATCTTCTAGGCACGTTAACGTATGTGGGGATAATTTATCTTGTTTATGATGATTGAAATTTGCGATTGCTTGTTCTTCTGTATAAAAATTTGATGTAACTTCTTTTCCAGATTCATCTATACAATGTTGCCTCACGCATCCTTTTAATACAAAATAACATTTAGACGGAACATCTCCTTGCCCTAGGAGCACTGTTCCTTTTTTATACTCTTCAATTTGTAATTCTTCTACGATCATGCGCTGCTGCTCTGCACTTAATGTTGTAAGATTTGTCATGTATTTCATTAAAATCTCTTTCATTTGGTCTCTCCTTCCCCCCTCTATATTTGTATGAGAAACGTATGATGTAACTCCACTATATATTATCTTTTTTCATTCTACATGGCGGGAATTCCCCCTATTAATCTGTTTTATTTTCTGCATGGAACAAAAAAAAGAGAAGTTACCAATAACTTCTCTTTTCGTATATTAGAATAAACTCGTTATAATTCCTGTGTATAAGCCGGTTCGTTCACCACATTTTTTGCTGTTCGCTTTTGTTGCTGTAGTAAGAAAACAGATACACCAAACAATACGAGCATGCTACCGATAATTTGCATTGCGTTTAATTTCTCTCCAAGTAAGAAGAACGCTAGTATAGATGCCCCAACTGGTTCTCCTAAAATACTCATTGAAATCGTTGTTGCATTTACGTAATTTAATAACCAATTATTAATGACGTGTGACACTGTCGGTACAATCGCAAGTAAAAGAAAAATACTCCAATCCCACTTCGTATAGCCTGTAAATGGTACTTGAAGTATAACGTTATAAATCGCTATAAATATACCAGCGAAGGCAAATACAGTGAAACTATAAATCCAATGAGATACTTTCTTTACTGTCGTTTGTCCGATAAATAAATAACCGACAACTGCAATTACACTTAAAAAGGATAATATATCCCCATAAATTGCTTGCTCACTTAGCCCTAAATCTCCCCAGCCAATACACATTACGCCTAGTATCGCAATTCCCATCGTCGCAATTGCTGGATAGGTTGTTCTTTCTTTAAATAAGAAAAAACCTCCCACTAAAGATACGATCGGTTGAAGTGCTAAAATAATCGTCGAACTAGCAACTGTCGTATGCTTTAAGGATTCAAACCATAGAAGAAAATGAAGAGCTAAAAAGAAACCAGATCCAATTAAAAATCCCCAATCTTTTATTTGAATCCTACTAAACTCTTCCCGTTTTTTCCAAACGATCGGCAGCATAATAAGTACGATAATCCATAATCGATACATACTTAAAACGGAAGATGGTGCTGAGGACATCTTTGCAAAAACAGCTGCGAATGAAATTGCTATAATGGAAATTGCTAGTGGTAGTGCGATTGATCTTTCTTGTTTCAAATCCTGTCTCCCCTCTCACCTGTAAAAAATCCCACTTCATTATATCCGTTTTCTTTCACAACTTAAATACTAATTTTTTAGATTCTTCGTACCATTATGGTAAAATAGAAATTAAGGCACCTATTAGTGATTATTTCTTTCCTTTTCACTACAAGCGTTGCTCTTACAATCATTACAGTAAATTTTTATTTAGGGGGATATACATGAATCAAACAATAGGGAGAATTGAAGAAATTTCATTTTTTAGTACATCACTTCAAGAGGAGCTTACACTTCTTGTTTATTTACCAGTAAATTACACACCTCTCCATAAGCATACGGTTGTTATTGCACAAGATGGTAGAGATTATTTTCAGCTTGGTAAAGCGCACCGTGTAATTGAGCGTCTTCGTGAAACTGAAGAAATCGACCGCACAATTATTGTCGGTATTCCATATAAAAATGTACACGATCGTAAGGAAAAATATTTCCCAAATGATGTAAAGAATGCTGCTTACATTCGCTTCCTTGCTCACGAGCTTGCTCCATATATTGATGCAAATTATCCAACGTATCAAATGGGTAAAGGACGCGTTTTAATTGGAGATTCTCTCGGCGGTACAGTTTCCTTCATGACCGCACTTATGTATCCGCATACATTTGGTAAGGTCGTTATGCAATCACCATTTGTTGATGAAACAGTCATGAACTTAGCAAAAGATTTCAAAAATCCGGGGGTGCTAGATCTTTATCACGTAATTGGGACCGAAGAAACAGCTGTCAAGCGTACAGACGGACAAGTATCTGATTTCGTAGAACCAAATCGCGAGTTAAATAAACTACTTACAGATAGAAATTTCATCACGCATTATGAAGAGTTTAAAGGGAATCACACATGGAAATATTGGCAAGCAGATTTACCAAAAGCATTTTCTCATATTCTATCAATGAAATAATAGAGAGCGGTATTCAGAATAATTTGATATAATAGATAAAGAGATTTATTCTCAAAATCTAACTAGACTTGCAAAGGGAGGAATTGTAACATGAAATTAGGAATTGTAATTTTCCCATCAAAAATGATTCAAGATAAAGCGAACGGATTACGTAAACGTTATGATCCGCATTACGCATTAGTTCCGCCACATATTACATTGAAAACACCCTTTGAGACGCAAGATGAACAATTAGAATCGATTGTGAATGAGTTACATACAATCGCAAATAAAACGAACCCTTTCACCCTTCATGTTGGGAAAGTCGGTTCATTCGCACCTGTTAATAATGTTCTTTATTTTAAAGTAGAAAAAACACCTGAACTTACTTTCTTAAATGAAGAAATGCATAATGGTTTCTTTACACAAGAGCGCGAGTACTCTTTCGTACCTCATTTAACAATCGGTCAAGACTTATCAGACGCAGAGCACGCTGATGTATTAGGTCGATTACGTATGAAAGATTTCTATTATGAGCAACCAATCGATCGTTTCCACCTTCTATACCAATTAGAAAATGGAACGTGGACTGTACATGAAACATTCCACCTTGGAAAGGAGAACAACTAATTTGCACGCACAAATCGTACAAACGGACGAACAACTAAGAGATGCATTCTCTGTACGTAAGCAAGTATTTGTAAATGAGCAACAGGTTTCTGCAGAAGAAGAGTATGATGAGTTTGAAGAGATTTCAACACACGTTGTTATATATGATAATGATGTTCCAGTTGGTGCTGGTCGCTTCCGCATCGTTGATGGAATAGGAAAAATGGAGCGCATTTGCGTACTAGCTTCACATCGTAAAAAAGGCATTGGTAAAATCATTATGGATGCACTTGAAGCGTATGCGAAGGAAGAGTCTCTACCGAAATTGAAACTCCATGCTCAAACACATGCTGAATTTTTCTATAAAAAGCTAGGATACGTGACGGCTTCTGATGTGTTTATGGAAGCAAATATCCCACACGTCGTAATGATAAAAGAATTATAATTTTGTAGCAGGAGGTAGCCCCCTCCTGTTTTTTACATTGCTATTTTCTTTTTCTTCCGCTAAAGTTAAATGTTGATGCTATAGTTTTGAAGGTGAATATATGACACAAGAAAAATTTTCACAAAAACCGTTAACACACGCTGGCATTCCGCAAGCGGCGTATCATATTCCGAAAACATCTACCCATTTAATTATGGAAGAAGATGCAGATGCGGCGTATTTCCGCGCTTTAGAACAGCAAGGTGTTTATTTAAATGAAAAACAGTTAGAAGCAGTGCAAACGACAGAAGGACCTGTCCTTACACTAGCTGGTGCTGGAAGTGGTAAAACATCTGTTTTAACAACTCGCGTTGGTTATTTAGTTAATGTAAAACATGTCCATCCGCGAAATATTTTACTGCTGACGTTTACACAAAAAGCAGCTGAAGAAATTCGAAGCCGTGTAGCGAATTTACCTGGTATGAATCATGCCGCAAGTAGCTATGTCGTTGCTGGTACATTCCACTCTGTCTTTTTAAAATTGCTTCGTAGTCAAGGATATAATCAGCAAATTTTAGCAAATGAAAAACATAAACAAATTATGATAAAGAAAATTTTGAAAGAATTGCGCTTAAAAGACG
This sequence comes from Bacillus sp. P4_E1, assembly GCF_056401715.1. NCBI lineage: Bacteria > Bacillati > Bacillota > Bacilli > Caryophanales > Bacillaceae > Bacillus > Bacillus sp. P4_E1. Next base: position 63,276 of record NZ_JBFUIV010000024.1, on the reverse strand, counting down.
ATTATGATGCCGAAACGATACTCGCTATGATTTCACTTGAGAAAAACAACTTGAATCGTCCGAAAGATGTAAAAGCGAAAACACCGGTTGAACAAGAGTTCAAAGAAGTATACGAACGTTTCGAAGAGGTAAAACAACGACACAATTATATCGATTTTGACGACATCTTATTAGAAATGTATTATATGTTAGAAAATAACGCTCCCCTGCTTACTCAATTACAAGAGCGTTTTCATTACATTGAAGTAGATGAGTTTCAAGATACGTCGTATGCACAATATGAAATTGTAAAATTGTTAGCCACGCCGAGAAATAATTTATTTATCGCAGGTGATGACGATCAAGCGATTTACGGCTGGCGAGGGGCAAGTCACCAAATTATTTTATCTTTTCCAAAGGAATTTGATAATACTACGATTATCGCACTTAATACGAATTATCGATCTAATCCATTTATCGTAGGACTTGGAAATGAAGTTATTAAGCTCAATCAAGAACGTTTTGATAAAGAGCTATATTCTGTTCGTAACGATGGCATACAGCCGTTTTATGCACGACCTGTGACAACTCTTGATGAAGCAAATCAAATTTTGCAACTCATTCAGGAAAAAGTAGATAGTGGTGAACGAAATTATAAAGATTTTTGTTTATTATATCGTACACATTCTGTAAGCCGTTCTTTACTTGATCAGCTTACAATTCATAAGATTCCATTTATTAAACATGGAGCGAGCCAATCGTTCTACGAACATTCTTTAATTAGGCCCGTATTAGATCACTTACGACTCGTGCTTGAACCGTTCCGCCTCGAATCACTTTCAAATATATTACCAACAATGTATATTGGCCGTGATGAGTGCATTTCATTTATTGAACGTGAACAATGGAAATATGGTGAGGGCCGTTTCCCTTCTCTTCTTCATTTTCTATTACTAAACCCAAGCTTGAAACCTTTTCAAGTTAAAAAAGTAAATGAGCGAATCGATTTTATTAAGTTTATAAAAGAACTTGAACCGAAAAAAGCATTGAAAGAAATTATTCATGGTAAAGGAAAGTATTTAGAGTACTTACAAAGTAATGATCGTTCTTCCTTTACGATGCATAAGGACATACAAGAAGAAATGTTAGAAGAATTAATGGAATCAGCAACTCGCTTTACGGATATTCCAGCTTACTTACAATTTATTAACGAGGCCATTCAAGGTCAAAAAGAAATGGAAGCATTAAAAACAATGCCGCAAAAAGATGCTGTATCGCTTATGTCAATTCATAACGCGAAAGGCCTTGAGTTTCCATGCGTCTTTTTACTCGGAGCAAGCGATGGTATATTGCCGCATACTTCTTCTTTAAAAGATGCAAATGACCGTGTGACGGAGACTTCTGAAGCATTAGAAGAAGAACGACGATTACTCTATGTCGCCATTACACGCGCAAAAGAAGAACTTTACATTTCCTCCCCGCAATTTTTCAGAGGAAAGAAACTAGATATATCTCGTTTTCTATATACTGCGCAAAAAGATTTACCTGAAAAGACATCCATTAAATAATGGGTGTCTTTTTCCATATCACGATATGTACATCCCCTCTATATAAATTCCCTGTTTCTATCCTGAGAATTAACGTAATATCAACCATATCCCGTTCATATTGTAATAGTGTATGTCAGAACTCACGATAAGGAGTGAACATAATGAGCTGCAATTGTAATGAAGATCATCAACACCATGATTGTGATTTCAACTGTGTATCTAATGTCGTTCGTTTTATACATGAACTACAAGAATGTGCAACCACAACATGTGGATCTGGTTGCGAAGTTCCATTTTTAGGAGCACATAACACTGCATCAGTAGCGAATACACGTCCTTTTATTTTATACACAAAAGCTGGAACACCTTTTGAAGCATTTGCACCATCTGCAAGCCTTACTAGCTGCCAATCTCCAATTTTCCGTGTAGAGAGTATAGATGATGATGACTGTGCTGTATTGCGTGTATTAACTGTAGTTTTAGGTGATGGTACCTCTGTACCACCTGGTGATGATCCAATCTGTACATTTTTAGCTGTACCAAATGCAAGATTAGTATCAACCTCCTCTTGTATTACTGTTGATTTAAGTTGCTTCTGCGCTATTCAATGCTTACGCGATGTTTCTATATAAAACTGAATACTAATTTAAGCATGGATTGGGTGGCAGATGATTCTGCCACCCAATCCATGCTTAAAAGGTATTATTATGTATTTTTTATAAAATTGGGAACTTGTCTAGAACATAGAACCTGTCCTTTTCATTAACTAAAAGTAGAAACAGATAAAGGAGTGAAAAACATGTTCTCTTCTGATTGCGAATTTAATAACATTGATTGTGAGGCGAAACCAGCTAGTACACTACCTGCCTTCGGTTTTGCTTTCAACGCTTCTGCACCTCAGTTCGCTTCACTATTCACACCACTACTATTACCTAGCGTAAGTCCAAACCCAAATATTACTGTTCCTGTAATAAATAATACAGTAAGTGTCGGAGACGGTATTCGAATTCAAGTAGCTGGTATTTATCAAATCAGTTATACATTAACGATCAGTCTTGATAACGTTCCTACTGCACCAGAAGCTGGTCGTTTCTTCTTATCATTAGGTACACCAGCTAACATTATTCCTGGATCAGGTACAGCGGTTCGCTCTAACGTTATTGGTACTGGTGAAGTAGACGTATCCAGTGGTGTTATTCTTATTAACTTAAACCCTGGTGACTTAATTCAAATTGTACCAGTTGAACTGCTTGGAACTGTAGACATCCGTGCTGCAGCATTAACAGTTGCACAAATTAGCTAGTAAAAAGCGGTATTTCTTAATTGAAATACCGCTTTTTATTTTTACAATAAAAAACACTCACCGTAACATGAGTGTTTCATTCTTCATATTGTTTTATTGTATTCTTCTTTTTCCCACAGTTGCATCCCTTTTTTTTCACAAATCCTTGTTGCTGTAACTGTTCTTGATATGCCTGTTGGTGTGCTTGTTGCTGTTGCTGTATGTTATACCACTGCTGTAGATCATATGAATTTTGCCTTGGATTATTGCTCACAGCAAACATCTCCTCTACTGTCAATTCTGTCTATTTACTATATGAACAACTCTTTATTTCCGTTCCCGCATCCTCTTAAACTCCGCTTTTTCTAACATCATGAAGATTTATCCCGATTGGTGCGGGCTGATAATTAGCGGGGGATGCCCCACACTGATTAAATTTTCACTTTATTATTCTCCCATAAAATATCCTGTAATTGTTTCAATGATCGCTGCTGCACCTGCAATGGCTAATAATGCTAGTACAGGCTCTGCAACAATAGGAATCCATTTATATAAAACTAATAAAAAAGCACTAACCCACACACCTGTACACCAATAGCAGCTTAATAATTCTCCAATCCACTTTCTTAATCCTTTCCCTTTCACCTTTGTAAAAGTCGATACACTTCCATCAGGCTCTGTAATCTCTAACTCATCAATAAACGGTCTTCGCAAAAAAGCTGTAATTTTATCATAAACAATAAGACGAGTTAACCTAAATGCAGCTAGCGCAAAAATAAAAAATAAAAGCCAGCTTGTAAATAACATAATTCCACCTTCCCTATCCTCTTTAGCCTATTTAAAAAAAAAGGTCTTAAGATTGTGACCAAATCTCCCCCACTCCAATATCTTATTAATGTAAATACAAACAAGAAGATAAGGAGTGACATTAATGAGTTGTAACGAAAATAAACACCATAGCTCTTCTCACTGCGTAGTTGACGTCGTAAAATTCATCAATGAACTACAAGATTGCTCTAGTTCAACATGTGGTTCTGGTTGTGAAATTCCATTTTTAGGAGCACACAATACAGCAGCAGTAGCAAATACACGCCCTTTTATTTTATACACAAAAGCGGGAACGCCATTTGAAGCATTTGCACCATCTTCAAACCTTACTAACTGCCAATCTCCAATTTTCCGTGTAGAAAGCGTAGATGACGATAGCTGTGCTGTCCTACGTGTGTTAACTGTAGTATTAGGTGATGGGTCTCCTGTACCACCTGGCGACAATCCAATTTGTACGTTTTTAGCTATACCAAATGCAAGATTAATCTCGACATCTACTTGCATTACTGTTGATTTAAGCTGCTTCTGTGCTATTCAGTGCTTACGCGACGTTTCTATAGTTAAGTAAACTAAAAAACTATTGGGGTGGTAGAAGCTTTCTACCACCTTTACATATTTAAAAGCCGGCCATATCAATCGTTTTGATGTCTTCTATAGATAATCGAATATCTCTCATACTATTTGGTGGCATAATGGATACAATGCCATTACGGTAAGATATAATCGATCCTATATATGAGACGGTCGTCGTTCTTATTCTACATCTTACTTTTGGAATGTAATGAGGACGATTTAATAAAAAATGAATTTTTTCTTCATTATTCATATCCTTAAAGGATTTATTGTAAGGGACCGTTCTCACTTGCTCTTCCTCTACTTTTTCTTCCACCTCCACTTGAGGCTCCTCTCGTGGTTCTTGTTTCTCTTGTTCTACCACTTCTTCCACAGCACTACTTACAATACTTTCATTTCTATTACTTTGCTCTTTTTGATCCTCATCTTCGAAATTCGTTAAAATAATTCTTTTTATTTTCGGTGCAGCGAGTTCTAAATTTACTTGTGCAATATATAACAACGGTTTTCCAACTGTTGAACTTTTATTTTTATTCTTCACACTCGTCCCTCCCACTTCCATACGTAGCTGGATAAATCGTGTACTATTATAGTTATATTCATAACGTGGCTAGAACTTTCGTTAAAAATCGTTCTTTCTGGGAACAATTAAAAAGGACAGTCTCAACGTTTAGAGACTGTCCTTTTTAAACTTTAATTCCTATTATATTTATCCTAAAATATGATATCCTGAATCAACATGAATGTTTTCACCTGTTACTCCGCGTGCTAAATCACTGAATAAGAATACTGCTGTATCTCCAACTTCTTCTGGAGTCGTCGCACGACGAAGTGGTGCGCGTTCCTCAATTTCTTTTAAGATTGAGTTAAAGTCGCCTACACCTTTCGCAGATAACGTACGAATTGGTCCTGCAGAAATAGCGTTAACGCGAATGCCATGTTGTCCTAAATCGTTCGCTAAATATTTCACGCTAGCTTCTAACGAAGCTTTCGCAACACCCATAACGTTATAGTTTTTCACAACGCGCTCGCCGCCAAGGTATGTTAAAGTTAAAATATTTCCGCCTTCTGTCATCACTTTCTTCGCTTCTCTTGCTACAGCTGTTAAAGAGAATGCACTAATATTTTGTGCAAGTAAAAATCCATCGCGAGAAGTATCTACAAATTCGCCTTTTAAATCATCACGATTTGCAAAAGCAATACAGTGTGCAACACCGTGAATTGTACCAACTTCTTGCTTAATAGTTTCAAAGCAAGCTGTAAGTTCTTCATCATTCGTTACATCACAAGGTAATACAAGTGATTCTTGTCCTTCTAATGTTTCCGCTAGTTCACGAACATTTCTTTCTAAACGCTCTCCTGCATATGTGAATATTAATTTTGCACCTGCATTATGCAAAGAGCGAGCAATTCCCCATGCAATACTTCTTTGGTTCGCAACGCCCATAACAACAAATGTTTTCCCTTGTAATAGTTCCATGATATATCCTCCCAGAAATACTTATACTTGTTATTAGTACCTGATACTATAATTATAGTACCATAAAACCTCTTAAAGGCAAACAAAAAAGTCACTAACATAAATTTGTTAATGACTTTTTGTTTCTATAAAAAACCTTTCTAATCCTTCTTCCCAAGTAGGCATTTGTAAAAAACCATTTAATTGTAGCATTTTATGCTGAAAGATCGAATATTTCGGTCTCACTGCCGCCGATCCAAATTCCTCAGTCGACACAGGTAACACATTCACTCTTATTTTTGTATGCGAAAATATTTTTTGAGCAAATTCAAACCAAGAACATGAACCGCGATTTGATACGTGATACGTACCGTATAAGGATGTATGAATGAGCTTATTAATCACAGTAATTAAATCCGCCACGTACGTAGGAGAACCAACTTGATCAGCTACAACAGATATGTTTTCTCTCTCTTTTCCTAATCGTAGCATCGTTTTCACAAAATTATTTCCATACTTACCATACAACCACGATGTACGAACTATAAAATATTTATTATGTAACTCTTTTACGAACTGCTCTCCTGCAAATTTAGAAGCTCCATATATATTTATCGGTGCTGGATTATGAAATTCATGATAGCCATCCGGTTTGTCACCTGGAAATACATAATCAGTACTGACATACACTAACTTAGCCCCTACTAATTGTGAAGCAACCGCTACATTTCGAGCTCCAATCGCATTTATTAAGTAAGCAAGATCCTGTTCTTTCTCAGCACCATCTACCTTCGTATACGCTGCACAATGAACAATTGTATGTGGCTTTATTTCTTGTACCACTTGCTTAATTCGGGATATATTTGTTACATCTAATAACTTTTTATCAAATGGATATATGTCATATTCCTCAGAATTCAACTCTTCTTGTAGTTGCTTCCCTAGCTGACCGTTCGCTCCCGTTATGATAATCCGTTCTTTCATCTACATGCCCCTTACTTTTCTTTTAGTGGTTTCCACCAGTCCACATTGTTTTTATACCATTCCACCGTTTCTTTTAATCCTTGTTCGAACGTATACTTCGGTTCCCATTCAAACTCATTCTTCATTTTTTGTGCATCAATCGCATAACGACGGTCGTGACCTAAACGGTCTGTTACAAATTCAATATCTTTTTTCGTTTTCCCTAAAATTTTTATAATTTGTTCCACAACATCTATATTTGTTTTTTCGTTATTTCCGCCGATATTATACACCTCTCCTACACATCCCTTATGCAAAACGGTGTCAATTGCACTACAATGATCCGTTACATGCAGCCAATCCCTTACATTCAATCCATCACCATATAATGGTAGTTTCTTTCCTTCAAGAGCATTCGTAACCATTAACGGAATTAATTTCTCAGGATATTGGTACGGTCCATAGTTATTAGAACAACGCGTTATAATAACCGGTAATTGATACGTTTCATAATAAGATAAGGCTATCATGTCGCTACTCGCTTTACTTGAAGAATATGGACTATTAGGAGCTAGCGGGGTTTCCTCGGTAAACTTTCCTGTTTTCCCTAAAGAACCGTATACTTCATCTGTTGATACTTGCACGAGTTTAATATGTGAATATTTTTTCACTAACTCCAACAGCGTGACTGTACCTATTACATTCGTATCATAAAAAGGAATTGGGTTTTCAATACTACGATCCACATGTGATTCAGCTGCGAAATTTACAATTACTTGCACGTCACGTTCCTTAACAACATGTTCCAGCAGCTCTCCATTTTGGATTTTCCCTTTTACAAATGAGTAGTTAGGATTTTCTTGAATAGACTTTACATTATTTAAATTTCCGCTATATGTTAATGCATCGTAATTAATGATTTTATATGTTTCATAGTTTTTTAACATATAGTGAATGAAATTACTTCCAATAAATCCAGCTCCACCTGTAACTAATATATTCATAAACAACTCTCCTACTTAAAAACTATCTTCATATTCCTGAAGTAATGGTAATATTCGATCCTTATCGGACAAGATAGGATTTGTTACCGGCCATGGAATTGATAATTCTTTATCTTCCCAAAGCAAACCGGAATCGTGATCAGCACTATAATACTCATCTACTTTATACATAACAATTGTATGAGGTACAAGTGTACAAAAACCATGAGCAAATCCTTTCGGCACTAATAATTGCCTATGATTATCCGCACTTAAAATATAACCTCTCCACTTTTTAAATGTAGGTGAATCTTTTCGCAAATCAACGATAACATCATATATTGCACCTTGCATAACTTGAATGAGTTTCGTTTGTGCTTTCGGATTTTTTTGAAAGTGTAGCCCTCGAATCGTCCCCGAATGCGCTGAATAAGATACGTTATCTTGCACAAATGAATGCGTAATCCCTAACGATTCTAGCATCTTCTTATTATAACTTTCAGTAAAAAAACCTCGCTCGTCTTCAAACAATCTCGGTTCTAACAATTTCGCATCGGTAAAATTTGTTTCTACAACTTTCATATTTTCACCTATTCTCCATTAAACTGTTTCCCAAAGTTTATATCCCGCGCTAACGTATTCGCTCTTTGAAGAGAAGCATGCGTTCCCGCATCAGTCCACCAGCCACTCATTTCATTATAAGTAAGTACTCCTCGTTTTAAATACCAATTATTTATATCTGTAATTTCAAGTTCCCCTCTTGCGGAAGGTTTTAATTCTTTTATATAAGAAAAGACTTTCGAATCATACAAATAAATTCCCGTAACAGCATAAGAACTTTTCGGCTCATTCGGCTTTTCTTCAATTTCAATTATTTTTCGGCCTTTAATATACGCTACACCAAATCGCTCGGGATCTTCTACAGATTGAAGCAGCACTTTAGCCCCTTCTTTTTGACTTGTAAACTCTTCAACATACGGGCAAATATCATCTGAAAAGATATTATCTCCTAATATAACTACCATCCGATCATTTCCTACGAAATCTTCACAAAGTCCTAGCGCCTGCGCAATCCCACCCGCCTTATCTTGCACACGATACGTAAAGGATACACCAAACTCTTGACCACTTCCTAGAAAGCTCACAACATCTCCCATATGCTCTTTACCGGTAATAATCATAATATCTGTAATTTCACATCGCTTCAGCTTATATACCGCATGATAAATCATCGGATACCGCCCAACGGGAAGTAAATGTTTATTCGTTACTTTCGTTATTGGATATAATCTCGATCCTGTCCCGCCTGCTAAAATAATCCCTTTCATCCTTCATCTCTCCCTTATGATGGAGATAGCACCTCTTTATAATGTTCCACAAAAATTCCCCGGTATTTCTCATATGTATCCGCATCAAACTCATCTCCGTTGTAATGAATACACCATAGATTTGCTTGATTAGGGATACCAATTAAATATCCAGCCTTTTGAAATTCTAAAGACTGTGACACATCATAGAAATGGAATCCTTGAAACAAATCCTCTCGCCACGGAATATCATACTGCGTTGCCATGAGTAAACCATCGATTGCTTGCACTGACATAAAAGATTGATTTCCATAAAACCCCTGATCTAAATTTAATAATTGATAATTCTGTCTTCTGTACTCAATCACTTTCCCTACTAAATTTTTTCCTTCCCACCATATCCCGTTACTCGGTAAAAACTGAGCACCAGCTACTCCAATTAAACCAAGCTTTTCATTTTCTTTAAAAAGCGAAATGAGGGTACAAAACATATCACGATTAATAAGGTAAGTATCTTGATGTATATATACTTTATATTTCGCCGGATATGAAAGTGCTCGATTGTACGCACTTGCCATACTTTTCGCATCTCGTATCGGAAAAATTTGCACTACATAGCCAGGGGGAACAACAATGTTTCTTATTTGCCTTTCGCATTGCTCGAAAAGCTCTTCATTATTTACACAAACAACGACTAATATTGTATGATCTTTCATTTTGTAGCCCTCTATTCTTCCTTATTCACATCTGACATATAGTTCTCTACAAATACTTTTCTATACTTTTCATAGTTCGTCATATTTACATCAAAATGATAATGAATACACCAAGCATCACGCTGCACAGGGACACCGACTGTATACCCAGCTTTTTTAAATTCAAAAGATTGGGATACATCATAAAAATCAAACCCATCAAATAAGTCCTCTCGCCACGGAATATCATATTGTGTCGCCATCAATAAACCGTCAATACATTCCACAGGAATAAACGTTTTCGATTCATGAAATGGTTGCTCTAAACTTGCCATATAAAACAAATCGTTCATATAACCAATGACTTTCCCGACAATCCCACGCCCTTCGTTCCATACACCATTTGGAGGAACATATTGGGATCCAACCATCCCAATCATTCCAAGATGTTCATGCTCCTCAAATAATTGAATTAATCCGTATAGAAAGGCTCCATTTATAATAAAGACATCTTGGTGTAAATACACTTTATACTTCGCTGGATGTGAAATGGCTTGATTGTATCCGCTCGTCATACTTTTTGCATTTCGAATCGGCATAAATTGTATAGTATACCCAGGAGGTACTGCCAATTTCAATATATGTCGCGCACATTGTGCATACAATTTCCGATCATTTATACATGTAACAAATAGTATTGTTTTTTCTGCAGCACTCATAATTGTGATTTTTCTGCTTCAATAATATATTGAAATACAACTGTCTCAGCCATGAAGCCACTTCCAAGACGATACTTTTTACAAATTCCATATAACTCTTCAATAAGTGGCTCATATATTTTATGATCAACATATACACGATCTACTTTACTAATAGAATATCCTGCTTTTAAAAACATTCTTAGCATTTCATTAAAAGTAAAGAAACGAATATGCGTTTTATCTAATAAGCCATATTCTGTATACGTCCAATTTCCAGCGAGTAAGGGAGCTAATACTGAAATGTGCGCAACGTTTGGTATGCTAGCTAAAATCACACCATTTTCTTTTATATATGGCTTTACTTTCTTTATGACAGCCCACGGATCAAATAAATGCTCTAATACATCCCCGAATATGACACAATCAAATTGTTCCTTCTCATAAGGAAGATCCATTGTTTCTATATCACCTAAAATAACATGATCTAGTTTTTCTTTCGCTTTTTCGGCAGCCTCTGGGAACGCCTCAATTCCTGATACACGTGCTCCATTTTCTTTTATAGCCGCTCCTAATGCACCGCTCGAGCAACCAATATCAAGAACTTCTTGCCATTCCTTTTTTATATGCTTGAATAAATTAGGATTTATCGCATTATAATAATGTTCAGATTTTTCTTCGTATAAAGAACTTTTCTCCCGATTCATTTCACACACTCCTTATGCAAATTGAATTTGAAATATAAACAAAAGATATTCTACAAAGGATGCCATCTCTATTGGTTGCATTACCGATAATCTAATATATAGCCATTCTACTATCATTAGAATAGCGACAAGTCATTTCCTAAAAATAGACCAAATTACATTTTATATTGTTTATCATAGATGCCTCTAAAATATTTACGGTTATATTCAATCGCAGCATTATTCGGAACATAAGAAGCTGCCAATTCATTATAATAATAAGCTTTATCTTGATCTCCTAATCTGCTATAACAAATACACATTTGTAAATATGGAATCCACGTATAACTAGCCGGACTGTGAAAAGGACTATCCTCTGCTAGCGGCACTTCAGTTGCTAGCTTAAACCAAAATATCGCTTCATTATACTTTTGTTGTTCCATATATATATATCCTATTCTTGTACAATTCTCTCCTCTAGGAATACCATAACGAAACGACTTCGTACAAGTTTCAACTGCCTTCTCCCAGTCTCCTAACTTCGCATAACAATCTCCTAACTTACCACATGCATAAATTTTCTCTTCATGCCATCCTTCCTCTTGATTAAGAAATGTTTCATACAGAAGAACCGCATCGTCGTATTTTTGATTATCCATAGATTCATTACCGTAATAAAATAAATCTCTCGGGCTTAATTCTTCTCCAGCTGCTACAGCATTTTGAAAAATTTTCAAATTACGATTCGTTATTTCTTTTTCTTTCTTATGTGTAATGGCGACATTACTATTGTAAATCTCACCAGAAACAGCTAAATACTCATGCACCTTTCCAAACCATTGAAATTGTTTTTCACGCTTTACAAGTCGATATCTTCTTGTGCAATATAAAGGTTTCCCATTAGAATCCATTACAAGATAATAAGGCATAGAAACAGCGTCAACTTTACCATCTAACTCTCGTTTTAATGTTTTCAGTGATTCTTGAGCTTCCTCTAATAACACATCATCAGCATCTAACCATAATATATATTCTTGCGTTGCTTTTGAAAACGCAAAATTTCTAGCTGCCGCAAAGTCATCAATCCACGGAAAATCGTGTATGTTAGAAGTGTATTTTGCTACAATTTCCTTCGTTCGATCAGTGGATCCTGTATCAACTACAATAATTTCATCAACAATTTTTTCTACCGCGTCCAAACATCGATCTATTGTATTTTCCTCATCGCGAACAATCATACATAGACTAATTGTAATTCCTTGCTTGTTCAACATAATCACCCTCTTCCAACTCAATCATATGTTATACATACAATAAACTTTCCATTTTTTTAACTTGTTCAAGCTATTTAAGATTTCTTTTTAATAATTCAAATGTCCGTGTCATTTTCTTGTGATTTTGCATCTACTATATAATGAAAGCTTTATGGAGGTGAATTTATGTCAAATAATAATTATTCAGATGGCTTAAATCCTGATGAATTCTTATCAGCTAGTGCATTTGATCCTAATCTTGTAGGTCCAACTTTACCACCAATACCACCGTTTACACTTCCAACCGGGCCTACTGGACCTACTGGGCCTACTGGACCTACTGGACCTACCGTACCTACTGGGCCTACTGGACCGACTGGACCGACTGGGCCTACTGGACCGACTGGGCCGACTGGGCCGACTGGAGACACTGGTGCAACTGGACCTACTGGGCCGACTGGGCCGACTGGGCCGACTGGGCCGACTGGGCCGACTGGAGACACTGGCGCAACTGGACCTACCGGGCCGACTGGAGACACTGGCGCAACTGGACCTACTGGGCCTACTGGAGACACTGGTGCAACTGGTGCGACTGGGCCGACTGGACCGACTGGACCGACTGGGCCGACTGGGCCGACTGGGCCGACTGGGCCATCTGGATTAGGACTTCCAGCAGGATTGTATGCATTTAACTCTGCTACAATTTCTTTAGCTCTTGGAATTAATGATCCTGTACCGTTTAACACGGTTGGATCTCAGTTTGGTACAGCAATTTCTCAATTAGACGCTGATACTTTCATCATAAGTGAAACTGGATTCTATAAAATTACTGTTATCGCATATACTGCAGCAGTAAGTTTATTAGGTAGCCTTGCAATTCAAGTTAATGGAGTTAATGTACCAGGTGCAGGCACAAGCTTAATCTCACTTGGAGCACCTATCGTTATCCAAGCAATTACACAAATTACAATAACTCCATCAATGGTTGAAGCAATTGTTACTGGAATTGGATTATCATTAGCTCTTGGTACAAGTGCATCCATTATTATTGAAAAAATCGCTTAATTTTTTTACTTAGCAGTAAAACTGATATCAGTTTTACTGCTTTTTCAATTATGAATTCAAGCATGAAACTTTCACTATCTACATAATCATATTGTTGTATGACATTTTGCAGGAGGCACAAATATGGAAAATAAATTTGCTGTTCAGCTTTATCTCGAGTTGTTAAAGAAAACAATTTTATTTGAAATATGGCTAGAGTATGAGCCATATTTACCTGCTTCATTACATATTTCTAAGGAACTTCCATATGAACCAGTTACCGTACCACTTCCTTTATTCATTAAGCAATATGCTGAAAACCATAACTTGAAAATTGTAAAACCAGATGTTTTAAAAAGTGAACGTCAAGATGGGATGGATTGGCCAAGAGCAGCACACAGTATGATCGGCCGGGAACGAATGAATCAATTACATGAAGCACTAGAAACAGTTGTCCGTGAAAATATAGAAGGTGATTTTATTGAAACAGGTGTGTGGCGCGGGGGATCGTGCATTTTTATGAATGGTTTTTTACAGGCAAATAACATTACTAATCGTAATGTGTGGGTTGCAGATTCATTTGAAGGTTTGCCAACACCGAATTTAGAACACTATCCGAAAGATTACGGAGATTATTTACACTCTTTCGATTACTTACGCGTTTCTTTAGAACAAGTACAAGAGAATTTTAGAAAATATGATTTATTAAATGATCAAGTAAAATTTTTAAAAGGCTGGTTTAAAGATACTTTACCAACAGCACCAATAGAAAAAATTGCAATTGCACGCCTTGACGGTGATATGTACGAATCCACAATGGATGGTCTCGTGAACTTATACGATAAAGTTTCTAAGGGCGGCTATATTATTATTGATGACTATGGACTACCAGCTTGTGCAGAGGCCGTGACAGACTTTAGAAATCAAAGAAACTTAAAAGCTCCTATTACTAAAATTGATGTATTCGGGGTTTATTGGCGAAAAGAATAGGGCGAAACTTTATTCAGTTAGGGTTTCTCCATCTCACACTAGTTATTAGCCTTCGCCAATAGCATGATAAATAAAAACAAAAGCTCCCATTACTATTTCCAGTTGTTCTAGGGAGCTTTTTACATATCGCAACAGTTCTAATATCGTTTCCCCTCCCACTATAAAATGTTAGCTGCATATTAAAAATGTTGGTTCCCTATTTACTACAAGGAAGGAGTGAAATTATGAGCGAGCTTGAAAAAAAAATCGCATTAATCCCACCTCCCGAACTCGTCCAATATGTAGGTGGCGACTTTCAAAAGGTTGGAAAAGAATTCATAAAGCATTTTATTCAAATTGGCAGTTTAAAATCCAATGAAACAGTGTTAGATGTAGGTTGTGGTGTCGGTCGAATGGCGGTTCCATTAATGAATTACTTAGGTGATGATGGAGCTTATTATGGATTTGATTTATTTAAAGATGGCATTACATGGTGCAAAAATAATATTTCAACTGCCCGTAGTAATTTCCATTTTGAACACGTTGATATATATAATCAATTCTACAACCCAGAAGGAAAAGAAGATGCTTCTCAATACAAATTTCCATATGAAGACGATTCATTCGATTTTATTTTTTTAACTTCTGTATTTACCCATCTCCTTCCGAAAGAATTAGAACATTACGTATCTGAGATTGTACGTGTTCTAAAAAAAGATGGGAGATGTTTTATTACCTTCTTTCTCATTAACCCTGAATCATCCTATTACTTAAATTCTGGGCTAAGTACATTAGGTTTTTATCATCAAATTGAAAATTGTTATGTTGTGAATAAAGATATTCCTAATTTCGCAGTTGCCTATCCTGAAGAAGATATCCGCACCTTATTAAATAAACATGGCTTAGAGGTAATTAATAAACCGCATTATGGTTTATGGTGCGGCAGAAATGAGTATACAAGTTATCAAGATATCGTTCTTACAAAAAAAGCTTCTGAAAGGTAGTTTCGTATGAATAATAAAAAAAAGTCACCTCTCGTTTCCATCCTTATTCCCACTTATAATCGACCACATTATTTCAAAATTGCTCTAGAAAGTGCATTAGCACAAACTTATCCAAACATTGAAATTATTATAGGAGACGATAGTACAAATGATGAAACAGAAATCTTAATAAATGAACAGTATTTACCTAATTATAAAAACATAACATACATTCGAAATACCACTACTTTAGGACAATTTCATAACGATCTTATGCTCTTAGAGAAATCTAATGGGGAGTATATAAATTTTTTAATGGACGATGATGTGTTTTATAATCATAAAATACAAAAAATGATGGCTTATTTTGAGCAAGACACAAATAAAAATCTCGCTCTTATAACTTCTTATCGAGTACGTATTGATGATCACGGGAATTTAATTGGAGATGCTCATCCAACACAAAGATTATATAGCGAAGACATTCAATTAAACGGAATATTTTTAGGCGACTGGATGTTAAAAGGTGGACATAACATTATCGGTGAACCTACAACTATTCTGTTTAGAAAACAGTTACTCACTGAACCTTTCGGCACGCTAAAAGGAAGGCACTATTCTTGTAGTGTCGATATGGCATCATGGATTTCCTTACTTTCTAAAGGAGACGCAGTATACATATCCGAACCTTTAAGCCAATTTCGCTACCATACTGGGCAACAAATACACAGCAAGCTCCTTGAAGGATCTGAGGATTTTACGCACCTCGTTATAACTTCAAAAGAATACGGATTTTTACAAGATAATACAGATTATAGACTAGGTCTAATTAGCGCTTATAAATGGTGTAAAGGTTCCTTAGAATATTATAGCCAGCTACCAAACCTCATTCCAGATGCACATGTACGTCTTTCCCATTGTTTGGACATAATTATAAAAGAGCTACATCATTAGTCTATTCTGCGAAAATAAAATGTGTGAGCTTTACGTGAATAATGCGTATAGTTCATACATTCTTTTTAAACTATGTGATGCACCAACTAAAACCCACTAATATAGGGAGCAGTAGAAAGGAATTCATACAGTGAAAGATCCGAACACTCAATATCAAATAGACTACATATTGATATTCATTTTATTTGCCATTGGGATTGTTAGCTGCTTTGCTATCGCAAGTGCACAAGCTTCTTTACCACCATTTTTACAAAACGTAAATTTTGTATTAAAACAAATCCAATGGTATGCCATTGGATTTATCGCCATTGGTGTTATTATGGTTATTGATTTCGATCGCTATAAACAAATTGCTTGGTATTTATATAGCTTTGCACTCATACTTCTAATTGGCCTAGAACTTCGAGTTCCTGGCGCCGTTACAATTAAAGGGGCTACCGCGTGGTACAGACTTCCAGGCATCGGAAACTTTCAGCCTTCTGAAATTATGAAATTATTTTTGATTATCGTCGTTGGACGAATTATAGCGAATCATAATGAAAAATACCTTTTTCGGACAACTCGTGAAGATTTCATTTTACTTTTAAAAATATTTGCAGCTAGTTTACCTCCACTACTTCTAATCGCAAAAGAACCTGATTTAGGAAACACAATGGTCATTTCAGCGATGCTTGCAACAATGGTTTTAGTTTCTGGTATACGTTGGCGCTTTATCCTCGGATTAACCTCCGGTATTTTCGCCATAGGCTCTACCTTAACATATATTTATTTCACGCATACAGAGTTCTTTAAAGAGCACATTCTAAAAGAATATCAATTAAATCGCTTCTATGGTTGGCTTGCACCTTATGAATATGACGCACAAGGATATCAATTAAGACAAGCATTTTTAGCTACTGGATCAGGAGAGATGCAAGGAAAAGGATGGGAAAATAGACAAGTATATTTTCCAGAGCCACATACAGATTTTATTTTTACAAATATCGCTGAACAATTCGGTTTTTTAGGAGCAAGTGTTATTATTTCATTTTTTTTCTTACTCATTTACCGAATGATCCATATCGCTTTAGAAAGCAATGAACCTTTCGGTAGTTATATTTGCGCTGGTACAATTGGAATGTTTACGTTCCAAGTATTCCAAAATATTGGGATGACAATTGGTTTACTCCCTATTACAGGAATAACGTTACCGCTTATGAGCTACGGCGGGAGTTCACTGCTCACATATATGGTTGCTATCGGATTTATTTTAAACGTACGCTCAAGAACTAAAATCTTTATGTTTAAATGAACCATATCGAAAAACGGTATGGTTTTTTTCTATGTCCATTTTAGATATACTAATGAAAAAATGAGCTGGAGGTTTAAATATGAAATATGACATTATAGGTGATATTCACGGATGCTTCCAAGAGTTTCAAGATTTAACAACGAAACTAGGGTATAGCTGGGATAGTGGTATCCCAATTCATAACGCAAAACGAAGGCTTGCATTCGTTGGTGATATTACAGACCGAGGTCCTCATTCATTACGGATGATTGAAATTGTATGGGAGCTCGTAATAAATAGAAAAGATGCTTATTATGCTCCAGGGAATCACTGTAATAAACTGTATCGTTTCTTCCTTGGACGTAATGTTACAATCGCTCATGGGCTCGAAACAACTGTTGCAGAATATGAAGCATTGCCTTCTAATAAGCAACAAATAATAAAAGAAAAATTCATTACTCTTTACGAACAATCACCGCTATATCACATACTGGATGAAAAAAATTTAACCGTCTGTCACGCTGGTATTCGGCAAGATTACATAGGAAGACAAGATAAAAAGGTACAAACCTTTGTATTATATGGTGATATTACAGGCGAAAAACACCCTGACGGCTCACCTGTCCGCCAAGATTGGGCGAAAGAGTATAAGGGTGAAACATGGATTGTTTATGGACATACACCTGTCAATGAACCTCGCTTTGTGAATCATACAGTCAATATTGATACTGGTGCTGTATTTGGTGGTAAACTAACTGGACTACGTTACCCTGAGTTGGAGACCGTTTCTGTCCCTTCTTCCCTACCTTTTGTCCCTGAAAAGTTCCGCCCAATTTCATAAAGTGAAACTTTAATCAGTGGGGGTTTTGTTCATCCGCCACTAATTATTAGCCCGCACCAATCGGGATAAATACCTCTACTTAATACAATTCACGATTTGCAGAGGATCATGGTGTTTTCTAGACATATTCCACACTAAAACTAGATAAAGCAATTAAAAAAAGATGCAATAAAGTGCATCTTTTTTTAATTGCACGGCATATACTGTCGCAGGAGGTGACGGAATGAAGAAAAAATCTTCTAAACAAAAAAGAAAATTCCACCCTTTATACCATCCCATGTATGGAATTAACAACTGGTGCAGTATTCGAGCTGCAGCTATAGAAGAAATAGAAGAACAAGAGTCATCAAAAAAAAGCAAACCGAGAGAAACATATGTCTCTTTAGAAAATGCTGTTATGAGGCGAATTATAGATAGCAGGAAAATAAAAGCAAAACAAAAAAAGAAGCTCGCTTCTAATAATGATGAACCTGTGCTTAATTCGGAAAAGATACAAGAAAATATAGAAGAAAACATTCCTGCAGCAATAAAGGAAAAAGTACAACCAGAAATTCCAGCTACTATTATAAATCAAGTAAAAAAAATAAAAGAAGCATTAATCTCGGGCAACGATGTACAAATAGAAAGATCCGCCCCTATTCAGGCTCCTGTACCTACACCTATAAAAAAAGAAAATAACAAAGGAGCTCGTCACGCATATAAAGAAGGACTTCACTCTAAAGCTGATGGAATCGCTTCACATGCAGAAGGGCTTCTTACACATGCAACGGGTCCCTTTTCTCATGCAGAAGGGACAAAAACAAAGGCAACTGGACATAGTTCGCATAGCGAAGGAAGTGAAACGACAGCAGGCGGCTCTTATTCTCATGCAGAAGGAAAACATGCAATTGCTTTGGGCGAAGCAGCACATGCAGAAGGAACCGCAACTATCGCTAACGGATTCTCATCTCATGCGGAAGGAAATCATACATCAACAGCTAATTTTGCAGGCAGCCATATTATGGGTAAATTTGGTACAGCAGAAGAAGCTTATTCCTGGTTTATCGCAAATGGGACAAATGACACTGATTATAATATAGGTGCCAAATGGCTTGCCCATAACGGAGAAATGTATATCGATGGTGCTTCTTACAATGCAGGTGGTACTGATTTTGCACAAATGTTTGAGGCAGCAAATCATAGCCCTATTGATATCGGCTATTTCATTACATTTAGTAGCGAAGAAAAAATTCGAAAAGCTACTTCAAATGATTCATTCATATTAGGAATATCTAGCGCTACCCCCGCTCTCATAGGAAATAGCGGTGCTTTAAGTTGGCAAAAACGCTATAAAACAGACAGCTTCGGAAAACGTCAATATACGCGTACGGATACGCAAGAAATACGACCTCTTTTAAATACAGAATGGGATCCAGCTTGTAAGTATATATCAAGAAGAGACCGTACTGAGTGGCTTCCTGTCGGATTAATTGGACAAATGTTAGTACGTGATGACGGCACTTGCGAAACACACGGATATTGTCGTCCGAATGATGACGGCATTGCCACGAAAGCTGAAAGTGGCTTTTTCGTTATAAAACGTACTGGTGAAAATCAAATTTTAATATTATTCCGCTAAAAAAAGGGAACAAAATTCTTTTTATGATAAGAATTTTGTTCCCTTTTAATTGTTATGTAAAGCGTATTGCATATCCTCTGGGATACTTACGGTAAAAGTCATTCCCTTTTCTAAAATAGGATGATAAAACGTCAAAGATGTACTATGCAGCGCTTGACGTTTTATCACATCTCTTCGGCCACCGTATAGATCATCCCCAAGTAGCGGATGTCCTATATATGCCATATGTACACGAATTTGATGTGTTCTTCCCGTCTCGAGCTCAAGCGCTACATGCGTCTTATCGGAAGAACTCTCCATCACTCTAAAATGAGTAACAGCTCTTTGACCATCTTCACAGACAGTTCGCTCGATAATACTATCCGATTTTCGTCCGATTGGCGCGTCAATCGTTCCTACTTCTTCTAAAATAGTCCCATGAACGATTGCCTCATACGTTCGTTTCACCCCTTTTTGTTGATGCTGCTTCGATAAAAGGTGGTGAACGAATCTATTTTTCGCAATTAGCATAAGCCCTGAAGTATCACGATCTAACCTCGTCACAATGTGCACCGTACTTGCAAGATTTTGTTTATCATAATGATATAAAAGAGCGTTTGCAATACTTCCTGACGGGTGCTCCCTAGACGGAATCGTCGACATATTTGCTTCTTTATTTATAACGAGAACCGCATCATCTTCATATACGATACATAAAGGGATCTCTTCCACTTCCATCCCTTCACTTCTTTCCTCCACTGGAAAAAAGATTTGTAACTCTTCACCAGCTTGTAACTTGTGACGAACACTTGTCTGTTGACCGTTTACTTCAATTGCTCCCCCGCGGAACTTTATATCCGTTAAAGCAGCTTTCGAAATCCCTTTTGTTTTCAAAAATTCTCTAACTAAAGTTCCCTCTTCAGCCAGCCCTATATCCCATTTCAATGTAAATCTGTTCAAATATATAAACCCTCTCTATTTATCTGCAACAAACGAGTCACGAACACGTTTCCAGAATGGGAACGGACGGAAACGAACAAATCGTACTTTCTCGTTTGCAACGCGATACTGAATTGATTTCACATCTTGATGAACCATCGTCAAATGATCCACGGTAATTTGCATGTTCATTCCTGCAGCCGGCTTTAAAACGCATGTATGATGCTTCGGCAGTACGAGCGGCGAACCTACCGTACGAAATACACGATTGTTGATAGATGCCATTTCTGCAATTTGAATCGCTTCAATAGAAGGGTGAATAATTGCTCCGCCAAGCGCCTTATTATACGCGGTACTTCCTGAAGGAGTAGAAATACAAAGACCATCTCCGCGAAACGTTTCGAAATACTCTCCGCGTATTTCCACTTCTGTTACTAATGTACCTTCTGCACTTTTTACAGTCGCTTCATTCATCGCCAAATACTGCGACTCTTTACTACCATTCACATAGCGAATAATCACTTCTAAAAGTGGATATTCAACCACTTGGAACGGTGTTTTAGCGATTGCAATCACCAACTTCTCTACTTCCGTCGGTAACCAATCTGCATAGAAACCTAAATGCCCTGTATGTACACCAACAAATGCGGTTTCATCTAATCGATTATAGTAACGATGGAATGCATATAAAAGCGTTCCATCTCCCCCAACAGAAATTACAATATCAGGTTCCTTTTCATCCATTGTAAACCCAAAATCTAACAAGTATTCTTTCATCGTACTTGCTAGTGTATCTGATGATTGATCTCCCTTTGACATAATTGTAAATTTCATCGCCCAACACCCTTTAGTTTATGATTCAGAATCTTTCGTTTCCTGCTTTCGTGAAAAGACCTTTTGCGCTTCTTGAATTTCAAGACGAATGGAAGACATTTCTTCATCTAATAAAAACGCCGCTTCCGCTGCACGTTGTAAGCGTATTTTAATATCTTCAGGAAAACGTCCACTATATTTGTAATTTAAAGAATGCTCAATCGTTGCCCAAAAATTCATTGCTAACGTGCGAATTTGAATTTCAACTAACACTTTTTTCTCCCCCTGTATCGTTTGAACAGGATAACTAATGACAACGTGGTAAGAGCGATAGCCGCTATCTTTCTTTTGCGTTACATAATCACGTTCTTCTACAATGTCAAAATCATTTCGTTTTCGAAGATATTCTACAACAGGCTTAATCTCATCTACGAATTGACACATCATTCGAAGGCCCGCGATGTCCTGCATATCTTCTCTAATTCGGTCTAGCGGTACATTTCTCTTCTCCGCTTTATCAATAATACTTGCAACCGACTTTACCCTTCCTGTTACAAACTCAATTGGAGAATGCTCCGTTAACATTGCAAATTGAGTACGCATTCCTTTTAGTTTCACTTTCAGCTCCGCCACCGCTTGGTGATACGGTGCTAAAAATTCTTCCCAATTACGATTCATTTCAACCACCACCAAAATCAATCCATTTGCTTATAGAAACACTTTTTCTACAGCAGTTACTAGTTCTTCTCCGTAATTTGCATTACCTTCAATATTTTCAACTAAATACTCTACTTCTTCTTTTAATCCTTCTAATTCTATTTCAACATCATTCACGCGAATAAACATCGCTGTATCTTTATTCATCGCTTCATGCACTGCTTCCCAGCATGTATGCGGAATACTTACATAAATGAAAGATGATTCATTTTCTAAGATATATAAAAATGATAAATTGTCTGAGTCTACAAGTACGTGATTACGCGCACTTAACTCCTTTACCTCTATTTCAGTATTTTCCGCACAAAAAATAAGCGCATTCTCTCTCATTTCTACGCTCTTAACTTGAATTTTATTTTGCATACTCGAACTCCTCCATCTCAACTTCCTGTCTTACTTAACAGTATTATTGTATCATAACATGGACGCAAACAAATAAAACATTGAACCAAATTTGCGAAAAAGCGATAATGTGGAAAGAATTATTTTTCAAAAGGAGCGCATACAATGACACAAGAAATTGAAATTGAATTTAAAAATATGGTTACAGAGGAAGAATTCCAAACATTATGCAAATCTTTTTCTATTGAAGCATTTACAAAACAAGTAAATCACTACTTTGAAACGCCTCACTTCTCTTTAAAAGATACGGGCTCTGCACTTCGTATTCGTCATAAAGATGGAACTTATACATTAACATTAAAACAACCTGCTGAAATTGGTTTATTAGAAACTCATCAGTCTGTAACAGAAAAAGAAGCACAACTTATGATGGAAACAAACACAATCATTCAAGGAACTGTAATGGATCAGCTACACAAATTACAAATTCCCGTTTCCTCTTTAACTTATATGGGTAGTTTAACAACAGAAAGAGCTGAAATATTATTTGAAGGCGGAACGCTTGTCTTTGATCATAGTTTCTATTACAATCACGATGATTATGAAATTGAATACGAAGTGCAAGATGAAAAGACCGGTAAAGCAGCATTTATAAGGTTATTAAAGCAACATAACGTACCAGTTCGTCATACAAACAACAAAGTAAAACGCTTTTTCCTTGCCAAACAAAACGAAGAGCGCTAAAGTAAAATTTCCATCAGTGAAGAAGAGCTGTACTTACGGCTACATTTCACCTTTTTGAAAAGCAAAAGATTTATTAGCAACATATAGAATAAGCAAAGAATGTTATGAAGGCTGTTTAGTTGCTCTTCATAACATTCCATTGCTACAATAGATATACATTTCATGGAAAAAGGGGTTTATAAAGGATGAGCAAGCAACCGATGACACCATTTGAAGCAATCGGCGGTGAACAATGCATTGCAACATTAGTGGATACATTTTATTCCTATGTCAGTGAACACCCTGACTTATCTCCGATCTTCCCGGATGATTTAACAGAAACTGCTAGGAAGCAGAAACAATTTTTAACACAATATTTAGGTGGTCCTAATTTATACACTGAAGAACATGGGCATCCTATGCTAAGAGCACGCCATCTTCCGTTTGAGATTACTCCAAAACGCGCAGAAGCTTGGCTGTCATGTATGGAGCAAGCAATGGATGATACAGGAGTGCACGGTCATATAAGAGAGTTTGTTTTTGAACGTTTAGCATTAACTGCTCAACATATGGTCAATACTCCAAATGAAACAGGTGAAGTGTAATGGATAAGCAGGAAGCAAAGCATATAAATATGCCTTCTCCTTCCACATGCGAGCATAAATCTGTAGAAGCATATTTATTTATTGATCCACTTTGTAAAGATTGCTGGGATATCGAGCCATTTATTATTAAACTATGGCTTGAGTATGGGAAATACTTCTCTATTCGTCATATAGTAACAGGAAAAGTGGACGGGGCGAACGCTTCCTCACACAAATGGAATAAACCTGCTAATATTCGATTTGTGTGGGAAAAGACAACAAGTTTACAAGGTTTTTCATGTGATGGAAAAGTACATATGCAAGAGGCGTCGTCAACACCGTATTTAGTTTCGATGGCAATTAAGGCGGCGGAGTTGCAAGGCCGAAAAGCAGGTTCGAAGTTTTTGCGAAAACTCCAAGAATACATTTTTCTTGAAAATGTATCAAACCCTGACTGTGAATTATTGCTTACATGCGCTAAAGATAGTGGCATTGATGTAGAGGAATTTAAAAAAGACCTACACTCAGTTAGCGCAAAAAAAGCTTTCCAATGCGACCTAAAATTCACAAATGAGATGCATATTACAGAAATACCTTCCCTCCTATTTTTTCATGCAAATTCAGATGAGGAAGGTATTAAAATCACAGGGATTTATTCCTATGATGTATACGTACAGCTATTAAAAGAACTGGTAAAATGCGAAATTGAGCCAGAACCATTACCTCCTTTAGAAGTATTACTAGAAGCAACACAATTTATTTCTTCAAAGGAAATCTCATTTATATATGACTGCCCTCAGCAAGAAATAGAGCGTGAACTAAAAAAATTACAACTAAAACGAAAAGTACAAATGATTGAAGTGAAGTGCGAGCGTTATTGGAAATGGATAGCAAAAGAAAAAGACCTGGTGTAAACACCAGGTCTTTTTCTTTACGGCTTATAAAAATATTAAAGGGGATGGGAGAAATTTTCACGTTCAAACAAAGGGGTATATGTTTGTATGTGAATTCGTTCACGCTTATTATATTACAAGATTCGACGTCAGATGACAACCCCTTTTGTCGAATTTCACATTTTTGTCACATTCTAAACGTTTTCATTTTTGAATAAGCTATAAAAAAGAACATTTAGGAGGTTTTATTAATGAAAAAGTCTCATATCGCGCTAATTTTTCTAGCTTTCATTGTTTCTTTTTTCTTGTACATCCTTTCTCTACTACAAGCTTTTCCTAAAATTATTGCCTTCCCTCTTTTATTCGGAGTTATCGTCATCGCTGTCTCTTATTTCAACTATAGAAAACGATTTAAAGGATTTTAATTACAAAAATCAACTGTAAAACTGCCTTCTAATTTAGAAAAAGTAAGGAAATCCTCCTTATTTTTTCGACAAATATCGACAAAAACATTTTCAAACAAAAAAGACGAGGATAAAATCCCTCGTCTTTTCTCATTACTTTTCTTCAAATAATAACGCTTCTAATTCATTTAATTTCTCTTCAAATACTTGAAGTGCCTCTTTCACTGGTTCAGGAGATGCCATATCAACTCCTGCTTTTTTCAACACTTCAATTGGATAATCGGAGCTTCCCGCTTTTAAGAATTCGTTAATGTAACGTTCTACTGCTGGTTGCCCTTCTTCTAAAATTTGTTTAGATAACGCAGTCGCTGCACTAAATCCTGTTGCGTATTGATATACGTAATAGTTGTAATAGAAGTGCGGAATACGAGACCATTCTAAACCGATTTCTTTATCGATTACTAAAGCATCCCCGAAATATTTCTTATTTAAATCGTAGTAGATCTCCGTTAACATATCTGGCGTAACCGCATGTCCTTCTTGTACTTTTTTATGAATGATATGCTCGAACTCTGCAAACATTGTTTGACGGAATACAGTACCACGGAATCCTTCTAAATAATGATTTAATAAATATAGACGCTCTTTTTTATCTTCTGTCGTTTTTAATAAATAATCATTTAGAAGCGCTTCATTACAAGTTGATGCTACCTCTGCAACGAAGATTGAATAATCACCGTATACGTGTGGCTGTGTCTTTCTTGTGTAATAACTATGCACCGAATGACCAAACTCATGAGCAAGTGTATATAAATTATTTACATTATCATGCCAGTTCATTAAAATATACGGATTTGTTCCGTATGCACCAGATGAATATGCTCCGCTTCGTTTGCCTTTATTCTCGTACACATCTACCCAGCGATTTTCATATGCTTCTTTTAAAATTTCAACATATTCATCACCAAGTACGTTTAAAGATTTTAATAACAGGTCTTGCGCTTCTTCATACTTCACATTCATTTTCACTTCTTGTACAAGTGGTGTATATAAATCGTACATATGAAGCTCATCAAGTCCTAGTGCACGCTTACGAATATCAATGTAACGGTGTAATAAATGTAAGTTGTCATTTACCGTTTCAACGAGTTGATCGTATACTGCTTCAGGAATATTATTATTGCTTAATGCTGCTTGGCGAGCAGAGTCATATTTACGAATACGTGCATTGAAATTATTACGTTTCACTGCCCCGCTTAACGTACTTGCAAATGTGTTCTTAAATTTCCCATACGTTTCAAATACAGCTTTGAATGCATCTTCGCGAACACGACGATCATCACTTTCTAAAAACTGAATGTAACGGCCATGTGTTATTTCTACCTCTTCTCCATCCTCACCTTTAATAGATGGGAATTTCAAATCCGCATTATTCAACATACCGAATGTATTACTTGATGCACTCATCACTTCAGATGCTTCTGCTAATAACGCTTCCTCTGCCTCAGATAATACGTGCGGGCGTTGACGTGTAATTTCTTCTAATGCATGCTCATATACACTTAGTTCTCGATTTTCTTGTAAGAATGTTTGCAATGTATCTTCTGAAATAGATAAAATTTCAGGTACGATATACGCTGTGCTACTAGATACTTGTGAGTATAAATTTGTTGCGCGATCATTCAGTGCTTGATACACAGAGTTTGTTGTATCTTGATCGTAACGCATATGTGCATATGTATATAGCTTACCTAATCGCATTGAAATTTCATCTTCATATTGCAATGCCTCAAGCAAATTGTCTGCAGAGTCGCCAAGCTTCCCTTTAAATTCAGTTAACTTTGGCAATAGCTCTTTAATAGCTTGGAATTCTTTTTCCCATTCTGCATCTGTTTGGAAAATATCTTCTAATCGCCATGTGCTTGCTTCTTCAATCTCATTGCGATCTGGTAATGTTTTTGCTTTATTTTGTTCAGACATTCTGTAAGCCCTCCTTTAAATATCTCTACTTAAGTACAATTCTGTTTTTCTTATGTAATTCCTTCACGTTCATTCTTTATTATATCCCCTTTTTCTTCTCTCATGTTGAACTTTGTCTCAAATAGAGATAGTGCATGTGCTAAGCAAATTTCATCATATTTCATAATTTCTCCCTCTGTTTTTACCAACACAACATCTCTTATTTTTCGATACTTATTAATACCTATTTTTATTAATACACCTGCATAACATAAAAATGTCATATACTCCGAAACTGCTACCTTCCATATATGTTGTGCAAAATACGGAAGTAGACGCCTCTTCGTATATTTTGCTACATAGTTACATACGTATTGCAGAGAAATATACTCCCCTACCTTAAGCATACCTATACACTTCAAATAAAGAGAAGCTTGCCATATAAATGGATTTGTTTGAAAAGCAAACGCGGATGGGAGCGGAACACCGATTTCAGAAGGAAAGCTCGCTGGGGTACATTTATATTGATATAAGAGGCGGAGTAGTGACTTATGATTATAATTCCAGATAGATAGAGCGTTTTGCCGAAAATGGTTCTTTTTTCTCTTCCATTCTTGGCCTAATACCTCTTTTTGGAAAGGAACGGGGGAAAAGAGCATGTCAACAGTAGTCGTATCGGTTGGTAAATAAATAGTATGTGAGAAAGAAACATTTGTAGAAAACGGAGTGATAAATGCGCATTTCATAAATGATTTTTGTTTCGGGCAGAAGAAAATAAGAAATGGCTGAGGATAAGATTGTAAGGAGAAAGCCAGAAGTGAGGAAAATTTCATCCAATATGCAGATTGCTTTTTTAATTGATTTCCACCAATGATCCAGATGACCTGTATACCAGCTTGCCAATACGAGTATGTTCGTTTAGAAAGCTGTTCTATGGAGAGATTGGCGCATTGATATTCAATCGCAATTTCCCTACCTGCTCTCTCTACGAAAACATCTGGTCTTTGCTGGATTTTTGGAAGGTAATGCTCTATATCCACATGAAAATTTTGACGTTTCAACCATCTATATAACAATTCTTTACCTTGCATATGATACATAGATTCTGCTTCATAATAGGTAAGACATGAATCCACTTTCTTATGAGCAAAATGCCAGCTCTTTTGTGTTCCTAATTTCATTTGCACTTCTTTTCCGCAAGCTGTACAAAAGAATTTTTCTCGTTTACGCATTTCGCGTAAACGTTCTTCATCCCGGTTATATAATAGATGAATTTTCTCTCCGTTTTCTCTCCTTGCAATAAACATCCACCATCACACCCTTTCAACTTCTTGTATTCTACAATTTACTACAAATTCCTCTCAAAAAAAAAGATGTCCTAAATTAGGACATCTCTTTCTATAATAAAGGTGATAATAACCGATACGTCGATTCAACAATCCGCCTATGAAGACGTCTCTTATGAAATCGGTCAACATGAATTTCACTGGATTCTTCTAAATCGTCTTTAAAATCTTGAACGAGCTTTCGAATGCTACCTGTATCATATAAAAAGGCATTTACTTCAAAGTTTAAATGAAAACTTCTCATATCCATATTAGCTGTCCCAATTGATGCGAGATCAGAATCCACGATGACAACTTTACTATGAAGAAAACCTTTTTCATATTCATATATTTTTACTCCTGCATCTAATAACTCCGGAAAGTACGATCTTGATGCATAAAAGACAGTCCGCTTATCTGGCTTACTTGGCATTAACAAACGAACATCAATACCTGCAAGTGCAGCTACTTTTAATGCAGATAAAATATCATCATCTGGGATAAAGTATGGTGTTGCAATCCAAATCGATTTCCTAGCTGAAGCAATCATTGCAAAATATAAATGTTTAATTGTTTCCCATTTATTATCCGGTCCACCTCCAACAAGTTGGACTCCGCCCCAATGATCACCCTCAACTGCTTCCGCTTGTAAATATTCAGGTGC
This sequence comes from Bacillus sp. P4_E1, assembly GCF_056401715.1. Taxonomy (NCBI): domain Bacteria; kingdom Bacillati; phylum Bacillota; class Bacilli; order Caryophanales; family Bacillaceae; genus Bacillus; species Bacillus sp. P4_E1. Next base: position 33,999 of record NZ_JBFUIV010000024.1, on the reverse strand, counting down.
TAATACCGCCTCACCAGTCATATAAAACCAGTCTTGAAGGAAAATTAGCTGTAAACTTTGAACTGCTTCACCGCGTAAATATAAATGCGTGTCTCGCCAAAAACCGAAATATTTATCCTTCCCTAAATACTCATCACCAATATTTAATCCACCTACAAACCCTTCATTTCCATCTATAATAACGATTTTTCGGTGGTTTCGATAATTAATTTTATCGTTTAAAATTGGAAAGCGCACAGGGAAAAATGGAATCATTTCTACTCCTGCATCATTCAATTCTTCAATATACGAATTTGATAATTTAAAGCTTCCAACCGCGTCGTATAAAAAACGAACGACAACGCCTTCTTTTGATTTTTTTATTAAAATATCTTTAATTTCTGTACCGAGCTTGTCATCACGCACAATGTAATACTCCATATGAATGTGGTGTTTCGCTCGATTTAACCCATCTAAAATTGCCTGAAACGTTTCGTCTCCATTTGTTAATGTCCTCGTTTCAGTTTGAAATGAAATATTTAAAGCACCTAATCGATCTGCTAAACGAAATAACAATTCTTGATGCTTATGATTTCGTAAAATCCGTTCTTCGTAATCTTCGTGTCCCTTATATTGTAAAAACGCCTGTTCATCGAGTAATGCCTTCTTTTGGAACATTCTTTTTCTACGAAAATTTTGTCCAAATAAAAGATAAGCAAAGAAACCGAACACCGGAAAAATACCTAGTACGATTAACCACGTAAGTGTTTTAGACGGATGGCGGTTTTCTAAGAAAATAACACATCCAATTAAAAATGCGGAAACCGTAAATAAAATACTAATAATACCTAAAATAGAAACATCCTTTATCCCAATGACATCCGAATAAAATGCTACATCAATAAACATGCGTAATGAAACAAATAATGCGAACAATAGTAGAAAAAAGAAAAGTAGTTTTAACGTGTTTTTCATCTCTTACCTCCTTACTAAGAAAGCCTTCCTATTCTTCATAAAAAAAGCCGATTTCATACTATAGAAATCGGCCTACATTTTAGGAGGGAAATTGTTGCGAATTGTCTCAAGCGCACGCTCTTTCACAACCTGTTTCCCATACTCACTTACACGGTGAATCGTTAAAGTAGATTCTTCTCCATATTCTAAAACAATACTTAAAATACGATCAATTTCTTCTTCATCATGTAGCACTTCATCGAATTCCACATATACATAATATCGGTCCTCAAATGAATGTAATTCATCTTTTATATCTTCAAAGATAAGACGATGACTTAATGAAATAACATCTTCAAAATCATTAAACTTAATTAAAAAGCCAAACGTACCATCTTCATTAAAGTTTGTTCCTATTTGTTCTTCTACCTCTTCCACTAATTCTTGCTGGAATAATGATTCGATGCCTTCATCTAGAGGAATGTCTATAATTTTGTCTACACCTATTGGTAGTTCCAGCTTTTGTCCATCCTTTGAAAGCTCCGCTTTCGTTACAAGTACTTCAATCCCTTTATCGACTGCTTGCACTTGGATCCATAACGGCCCATCGATAAAGAAATCATCATGATCACGAGCTTCGTCCATCATCTCCCAAAAGAGCTCTTCACTTCGTTCGCGATCATACCAAATTTCTTCACGATTAAACCCTCTGTCCTCTATATCAATGTACGTAATAAAAAATTTCATCGTATGGTCATTAATTCTTTCAATATCCAAAATACAACGCTCCCTTCCTGCTTAGAATTGTTATGAAGGGATTCCCCACTCATATGACAAAACAATAGATTCTTGTACTCTCATTTTATGATAAGATTCTCCAGAAGGGAAATAAAATCGATTTATTTTACAAAAATAGTTATATACCTATCTGTATTCGACTTTTTACATAAAGTGAAACAATAATCAGTATTTTTTTCATCCTCCACTGATTATTAGCTCGCACCAATCGGAATAAATATACCATTATACCAATTCACTGCTCGCAAAAAATTTGGACATACATTCCCATATTCCCTCGTACACTGTAATAAAGTGAAACTTCTATTAGAGGTGATTATTTTGTCCCTGGGAACGCGGGATCAAAACTAGACAAACTTTCTTCACCACATACATATATTTCGCTTATTAAAACATCATAAATGGAGGCAGACGAATGGACTTAGAGTTTTTAACATCTGTACTAATGATTGTCGGTATCGATGTTGTACTAGGTGGCGATAACGCAATTGTCATCGCACTAGCTAGCCGAAATTTACCTGAAGCAAAACGAAATAAAGCCATTTTGATTGGTACTATGTTAGCAATTGTGCTACGAATTCTCCTCACGATACTAGCTGTCTATTTACTTGATATCCCATTTTTACAACTCACCGGCGGAATTTTACTTACATTAATTGCGGTCAATTTACTCACTGATAATAACAACGATCTTTCTTCTATCAAAGGAAAAACGACTTTATTCCAAGCTGTGCGTACAATTGTATTCGCGGATCTCGTTATGGGGTTTGACAATGTTATTGCCATTGCAGGAGCAGCTCACGGAAGACTTTCACTCGTAATTATCGGTTTATTCATTTCTATCCCGATTATCATTTGGGGAAGCAAACTTATTTTAATACTCATGGAACGCTTTCCATTTCTCATTTATTGCGGAGCAGCAGTTCTCGCCTATACAGCAGGAAAAATGATTACACATGAAGACAGACTTGCAACGTTTTTTCATCATAATCCTAGTTTTGCCACAAGTATCCCTTATTTGTTCATTTTCACAATTTTATGCATAGGCTTTATCGTTCAACAAGTGCGATTACGTAATGTTAAACAGTAAAAAAAAACCTTCTACTCTATAATAGGTAGAAGGTTTTCATATTATTATAATTAATTTACAAGACGCTGTGCTTCACGTAATTGGAACGTTCTTACTGTACGTGGTAAGAAACGACGGATTTCATCTTCGTTGTAACCTACTTGAAGGCGTTTTTCGTCAATCATAATTGGACGACGTAAAATACCTGGATAGTCACGAATCATCTTATATAAATCTTGAAGTGGTAAAGACTCTAAGTTCACATTCAATTCTTGGAAAACTTTTGAACGAGTAGAAATAATCTCATCCGTTCCGCTTTCTGTCATACGTAAAATCTCTTTAATCTCATCAATCGTTAATGGATCTGAGAAAATATTACGTTCTGTATAAGGAATATGATTTTCCTCTAGCCATAATTTCGCCTTTCTACAAGACGTACAGCTTGGAGAACTATATAATGTTACCATACAAAGCTCACTCTCCTTAAAGAGTACAAATTCTGTACTAATTACAGTTTAAATTTCTAACTTCCGCAATTTTTCGCGATAACTTGTCTTATAGCAAAGTAAAAAATCGCAATTCATGTAAGCAACAATAATTACTTTTAATAAGTAACTTCTATAATCATTATACAATAGTTTTTGCAAGAAATATACAGTGAATTTACTGCTAGTTGAGAAAATTCCTCCGTGTACTCCACTGCTATGCAACATGATTATACTCAGTAAAACTGTCCTTTAACAACGGTCCTCAACCCTTTTGATACTTACTTTCTACAATAATCTTCACTTGATATACAATTACAGTTTCATAATCTTCCCCATTAAAAAGAGAGCGTTTTCTTACCTTTTCCCGACAAAACAATTGAGAAATGTAAGACTCTAAAGGTTAGAAATAAAAAGGAACATTTGTTCTTATTTTAACAAATCTCTCCGCTCATGTCTATATGCTTTCTAAAGTAAATCGAATATTTTTCTGACATTTCTTTCTTTTTTACCATTTATCTCATACAATAAAAATACAGACAGACAAAGGGGGAATTTGCATATGATCGCTTTTTTTACTGATTTTATCATTGTTGCTACCCTCATCATCGGAATAACAGCATTGATTGGTGTCATTACAAATAGCATCGGTGAAAAACTCTTTGGTGGGAAAGAAAAAATGAAGTTTGTTAATAAAAGTTTAGATGTACAATCTGGCTGGAACCAAGTTGGCGGAAAAGGCATTTATAAAAAACGTACGTACTAAAAAAAGCAGGTAATCACCTGCTTTTTTTGTTATTTTCCTACTGATGCCCATTTGAAGCTTACTTCGCCACCATACTTATGGTTGTACATATCTTTAATTGTTTCTCTTTGTAAATATGCTCTACCACGTTGATATACTGGAACAATCGCAGCGTCATCAAGTAACATTTTTTCTGCTTCAAGTAAGTTTTTCCAACGAGCATTTACGTCGCTTCCATCTTTCTTCGCTTTCATAATAATCTCATCGTACTTCGGATTAGAATACTTCATTTTATTTTGTGCCCCATCAGTTACGAACATATCAAGATATGTAACTGGATCTGGGAAGTCTGCACTCCATCCAGAGAATGACATTACAAAGTCGCCCGCATCTTCTAATTTTAGTTTTTGCGCGAATGGTTGTTGTTTAATTTTCACTGTTAAACCTGGTAAATTCTTTTCTAACTCACCTTTTAAATATTCACCAGTTTTCTTCGATAATTCAACGTCTTCATTTAATAGCTCTAATTCAATTTCGTTTTTACCAAGCTCTTTTTTACCAGCTTCCCAATACTTTTTCGCTTCTTTTACATTTGGTTTTACAATATCTCCATTTTCAACACGGAAATCTTTTTTATCCGGTCCTTTAATGAAATTGTCAGGAATTAATCCCGTCGCTGGCTTAGAACCGTTATTTAATAATGTATCAACGAATGGTTTACGGTCAAAACCAAGAGAAATTGCTTTACGAATATTTTTATTTGCTAAAGCTGGGTCTTTTTGATTTAAGCGAAGGAAGAATACAGAAGTATCTTCTACCGTTTTGAAATCTGGTTTTCCTTTATATTTATCGATGAACTCTGCTAATAACGTCGCTCGATCGACTGCGTTTGTTTCATATAAATTAATTGGCGTAGACGTATCTTTTACAATATTAAAGTTCACTTCCTCAAGCTTCACTTCTTTATTGTCCCAATATGATGAGCTCTTTGTCATTTTGAAGCTACGTTCATGTTGCCAATCACTTAATGTAAATGGTCCGTTATAAAGTGTTGTATTTGCTTCTAAACCAAACTTCGCCCCTTGCTCTTTCACATACTTTTCATTAACAGGATAGAAGATCGGATAGACCATTAAATCAACAAGATATGGAATAGAATTATCTAATTCTACTTCTAGTGTATGATCATCAATCGCTTTTACACCTAATTGGTCTGGACTCATCTCTTTTTTATTAATTTTCTCAGCATTTTTTATATCGTACATAATGTACGCCGATTTCGCAGCTGTATCTGGATTAATTGCTCTTTGCCATGCATACACGAAATCTTTCGCCGTTACAGGTTCACCATTTGACCATTTTGCATCTTCACGTAATTTAAATGTATACTTTTTACCATCTTCTGACTTTTGGAATTCCTTCGCTACACCTGGAACTAATTTATCGTCTTTCCCAAGGCGGTATAGACCTTCCATCGTATTGTTCATTACTTTTGAAGAAACTGCATCAGCTGATAACGCTGGGTCCATCGTTGGAATTTCTTGTGTTTCAATTAAGTTAATAACTTGCTTCGCACCGCTTTTCCCGCTATCCCCTTTTGCGTTCGCTTGCGGTTCATCTTTTTGGTAGCCACATGCCCCTAAAATCATGCTCATTGCTACTGTTGATGCTACAAAAACTGGTATCTTTTTTTTCATACTTCCACCCTCCAAAAAAAATGTTAGCCCTTTCATTTTCAAAACAGAAAGAAATATATATATGTTCTAACAATTCATATTATACACATAAATATATTCTTTGTATATTTATATTTCTATTTTATTAAAATTTTCTGTTAACACCACGCGCCTTTGTAAACGTTTCATACTGCGTTTTTATTGAACTAAAGTGTTAAAGATGACCATTTTTATACTTTTCTAAATTATCAGAGAAAAATAATTTTTATATTCTATAATATCTTACGCATAATTATTCCTCCTTTTTTGTCATAAAATGAAGGTTTATTCATATTGAAAATATGTAGGCTAAAATAAGTGCAAAGGATATGAAAGTGTGTTACGATACACTTTGCTAAAAATAGATATCGGTAAAGAGGGGACGGACATGACAGCAATTCGCTCAAAAAACGGGCCAACAGAGAAATTAAGTTTATTCTTATTAACATGGCCTATTTTTCTAGAAGTTTTTCTTTTTATGCTGATGGGGATCGCTGATACTTTCATGTTAAGTGCATTATCAGACGATGCTGTATCTGGGGTTGGTGCAGCGAATCAATACCTTCATATCGCGATTTTAGTACTAGAAGTCATAGGGAATGGTGCAGCTATCGTTGTATCCCAATACCTCGGTTCTAAACGCTTTATGGAAGCATCAAAAATATCAGCATTAGCCGTCACATTAAATTTAGTGGTCGGACTCATTATAAGCGCTGGTTTTCTTTTATTTTCAAAACATATGATGATGGCAATGAATTTACAAGGCGATGTACTAACGTATGCACAAAGCTATCTATCCATCGTCGGAGGAGCTATTTTCCTTCAAGCTATTATTAACTCATTAGCCGCAATTATCCGCGTTCACGGCTTTACAAAGCAAGCAATGTTTGTTTCGCTTGGAATGAATATTATTCATATCGCCGGAAACTACGTACTTATTTTCGGGAAATTCGGTTTCCCTGAACTTGGTGTGCAAGGAGCCGCGATTTCTTCCGCTGTCAGCCGGTTAATCGCACTTATCGTTTTCTTCTGGTTACTGTACCGCGTTATGGAATACCGTGTGAAATTACAATATTACTTCACTTTATCAAAAGAATACGTTGGCAAAATTTTAAAGATCGGCATTCCATCTGCATTCGAACAAGTCATGTATCAAGCTTGTCAAATTGTCTTCTTATATTACGCAACATACTTAGGTACCGAATCGTTAGCTGCAAGACAATACGCTACTAACATTTCCATGTTCACTTATTTATTCGCCATTGCTATCGGTATGGGAACAGCTATTATCGTTGGACGCCTAGTTGGCGGAAATGAAAAGGATGAAGCTTACACACGCGTATGGAAAAGTGTACAATGGGCGATTGGTGTAACTTTATTTATGGTCATGCTCGTTGTTACATTCCGCACACAATTAATGGGACTATTTACGGATAATCCTCATATTATCGCTCTAGGGGCAAGCGTTCTTTTACTAAGTGTACTACTTGAAACAGGACGGACGATGAACATCGTCATCATTAATTCACTTCGTGCAGCTGGCGATGCAAAATATCCTGTTTTAATCGGCGCATTCTCCATGGTGTTAATGAGCTTACCACTCGGTTACTTTTTCGCCTTCCATTTAGACATGGGGCTCGTTGGTATTTGGCTAGCGATTGCTATCGACGAATGGACGCGAGCAATTATTATGTTCTTCCGCTGGAGAAGTAGATCGTGGGAAAATTATGCACTTGTTAAACCAAATGAACAAGATGAGAGTGTTTCTGTTCAGGCGCAGTAAAATAAAAGTGTTTCTAAATGAAGAAAAAGGCGGCTGGATTTCAGTCGCCTTTTCTTCATTCTTGGAAACTCTTAATTTGCTGTCTTTAAACAGAAAAAGAACTTGGATAAAATCTCTTTATACTAAATTAAGTTTAATTAGTATAAAAAATAGAGCCATCCTTCTGTAATAGAAGAATGGCTCTACTTTATTATTGATAGATTTCTTTATATTTCTTATACTCTGCTTCAGAACATAATACAAAATGTCCTGGGCGAATTTCACGCATTGTTGGTGCTTCCTCACCATATTGATGTTGAGATGGATCGTATACGATACGTTTACGATTGCGCTCATAATCTGGATCTGGAAGCGGAATTGCAGATAGTAGTGATTTTGTATATGGATGCATTGGATTCGCATATAACTCTTCACTTGTTGTCAACTCAACGATTTGACCACGGTACATTACACCAATGCGATCACTAATGTATTTTACCATTGATAAATCATGGGCGATGAATAAGTATGTTAAACCTTTTTCTCTTTGTAACTGTTTCAGTAAGTTTACAACTTGCGCCTGAATCGATACGTCAAGTGCTGAGATTGGTTCATCAGCAATGATAAATTCAGGTTCTACAGCTAGCGCACGAGCGATACCGATACGTTGACGTTGTCCGCCTGAGAATTCATGCGGGAAACGGTTTGCGTGCTCTTTATTTAAACCAACTGTATTTAATAATTCATGAACACGGTCCATACGCTCTTTTTTGCCTTTTGCTAGTCCGTGAATATCAATACCTTCTGCAATAATATCCCCAACTGTCATACGAGGATTTAATGATGCATATGGATCTTGGAAAATCATTTGCATTTTACGGTTGAACTTCTTCAGCTCGGCACGTGATTTTTTACCATGTACATTTTCACCATCGAACAACACTTCACCAGCAGTTGCATCATATAAACGAATAATCGTTCTTCCAGTTGTCGATTTACCACAACCTGATTCTCCTACAAGACCAAATGTTTCTCCGCGGTAAATATCAAATGAAATATCATTAACCGCTTTGACAACACCACCACTCACGTCGAAGTGCTGCTTTACATTTTTTACTTCAATTAATTTCTCACGTTGTTTAGTCATGTTGTTCACCTGCTTTCATTTGAAGAATGCGTTTTTCAACGACTGCCGGTGGTTTTACTTCTGGAGCTTGCTCGTGAAGTAACCAAGTTGCCGCATAGTGTGTATCACTTACTTTAAATAAAGGTGGGTCCATTTCAAAATCAATTTTCAATGCCTGCGGGTTACGTGGTGCAAAAGCATCACCCTTTGGCGGTTTTAATAAGTCTGGAGGCGTTCCTGGAATCGCATATAGCTCGTCCTCTGCACCATCTAAGCTTGGCATAGATGCGATTAAGCCCCATGTGTATGGATGTTTTGGATTGTAGAAAATTTCATCAACAGTTCCAATTTCAACAACTTTACCAGCGTACATAACCGCAACTCGGTCTGCAACGTTTGCCACTACACCTAAGTCATGCGTAATGAAAATGATTGCTGCTTCTGTTTTTTGCTGAATGTCCTTCATAAGTTCTAAAATTTGCGCCTGAATTGTAACGTCTAGCGCTGTTGTCGGCTCATCGGCAATTAATAATTTCGGATTACAAGCTAACGCCATCGCAATAACTACACGCTGTCTCATACCACCTGAGAATTGGTGAGGATATTGTTTTAAGCGCGCTTCTGGATTCGGAATACCTACAAGGTCGATTAATTCTAACGCAACTTTACGTGCATCTGCTTTACTCATCCCTTGGTGTTTAATAAGACCTTCCATAATCTGATTACCAATTGTCATCGTTGGATTTAATGATGTCATTGGATCTTGGAAAATCATCGCAATATCTTTACCGCGTACTTGCTGCATTTCTTTTTCTGTTAGTTTCGTTAAGTCACGACCTTCAAATACGATTTCACCGTTTTTAATACGCCCTGGAGGATTCGGAATTAATCCCATTAACGCTTTAGAAGTAACTGATTTACCAGAACCAGATTCTCCTACAATCGCTAATGTTTCTCCTTTTTTCAAATCAAAAGTAACACCGCGTACAGCTTGTACTTCACCTGCATGTGTATCAAAGGAGACTTGCAAATCTTTTACCTCTAGCAATGTTTTCATTTTTACTTCTCCCCTCTTTTACTTACGCATTTTTGGATCTAACGCGTCGCGTAATCCGTCTGCAATTAAGTTGAATGCTAAGATTAACATACTGATGACAACCGCTGGGATGAACATCATATGTGGATACGTTTGAATTGATTTATAACCATCATTTACAAGAGAACCAAGTGATGCGAATGGTGGCTGAATACCTAGTCCGATGAAGCTTAAGAATGCTTCACCAAATACCGCTGTTGGAATTGTAAACATTGTCATTACGATAATTGGTCCCATTACGTTCGGAATTAAGTGCTTCACAATTAACTGTGTATTCGTTGCCCCTAATGTACGAGATGCTAATACATATTCTTGGTTTTTTAATTTTAGGATCTGTCCACGAACGATACGCGACATCCCTATCCAACCTGTAATTGCCATCGCAAGTGTAATTGACCAAATACCTGATCCCATAATGATTACCATTAAAATAACGATGATTAAGTATGGAATACCGTTAATGATCTCCATAATACGTTGCATAATATTATCTACTCTGCCGCCATAGAAGGCTGAAATACCTCCATATGCAACCCCAATTACTAAGTCAATCGCTGCTGCTAAAAGAGCGATATATAATGATACTCGTGTACCTTCCCATGTTCTTGTCCATAAATCACGGCCAAGATCATCTGTACCAAACCAGAAGTACTCTTTAATATCACGTTTTTCATATTGGTCAACACCATATTGATCTGTACCGTCAAATGGTAGCCAATGAACATTTTCAATCACTGGAATTTTCGGTGGCATTTTCGCACGACCTAAATCCTGCTCTTTATAAGAATGCTTACTTACCATCGGTCCTAAAATTGCTAGTAGTACAATAAGCATTAATAATATGAAACCAAACATTGCACCTTTATGTTGGAACAAACGTCTTCTTACATCTTGCCAAAACGTTAAGCTTGGACGGGCAATGACTTCATTATCAACATTACTCTGATTGGCTGGTTGAAATAAATCTGGAGATAATTTTTGTACATCTTTCATCATTTTTTCCCTCCCGCTAAACGAATACGAGGATCAATAATTCCGTATAAAATATCGACAATGAAAATAACTAAGATGAAGATCGCACTATAGAAAATTGTAGTTCCCATAATAACTGTATAGTCATTCACTGTAATCGATTTAACGAATTGTTCCCCAAGTCCAGGTACAGCGTAAATTTGCTCAATAACTAGTGTCCCTGTAATTAATCCTGCAACCATTGGTCCTAAAATTGTTACAACTGGAATTAATGCGTTACGCAGTGCGTGCTTGATAATGATAACGCCTTGGCTAATTCCTTTCGCTTTCGCTGTTAAAATGTAGTCTGCTTGCATAACCTCAATTAACTCTGCACGAGCGAAACGTGCGATTGTTGCGATAACTGCCATCGATAAGGCAATTGTAGGCATTACTGTAAACTCCGGTCCTTTCCAGAATGCTACTGGGAACCAACCAAGTTTTACCCCTACGAAATATTGTAGTAATGCGGCGAATACGAATGAGGGTACCGACATCCCGAGTACGGAAATAATTGTCGCCCCATAATCGACCCACGTATTGTTACGAAGCGCCGCAACGATTCCTAAAATTAAACCGATAAATGTTCCTAATATAATCGCTTGTAAACCAAGTTGTGCTGATGGTCCAATACGATCCACAATCATATCTGTTACTGGGCGGTTATCATATTGGAATGATACCCCTAAATCACCTTTTGCTAAGTTACCTAAGTAACGTGCATATTGAACTGGTACCGGATCATTTAAACCATATTTTTCAAGAATGATTTCTTTTTGTGCCGGTGATAGCTTCTCCTGGTTTTTAAGCGGAGAACCCGGTAGTAATTTCATCAAAAAGAAAGTCAGTGTAGTAATTAAAAATAATGTCAAAGCCATGTACACGAAACGTTTTAATACATAACGTCCCATAGTCAAGCACCTCCCCGTTTTTCTCAAAAGCAATAAGATAGTTTAAAATATTCTTACTTTTATTTTTTTAAAATAAGAGCATATGCCCATCATAGGCATATACCCTTGTAAACGATGGAAAAAAGATTATTTTTGTTCAACAGATGCCCATTTGTAAGTTAATCTACCACCATAGTTAATTGGGATAATATCTTTTACGGCACCTTTTACCACATATGCTGAACCTTTTTGGAAGATCGGAGTAATAACTGCATCCTCTTTAATTAATATTTTCTCTACTTCTAAAAGGTTGTTCCAGCGAGCTTGTAAATCTTTTGTATCTGTTTTTGCTTTTAGAATTAGCTCATCATATTTCGGATTAGAATATCCTGTTTTATTTTGTGAACCATTCGTAACAAACATATCTAAATATGAAACTGGATCTGGGAAGTCTGGACCCCAAATACCAAACGCCATATCATATTCTTGAGAGTCTTCTAACTTATTTTTTTGTGCGAATGGCTGCTGTTTAATTTTGATCGTTAAACCAGGTAAGTTCTTTTCCATCTCACCTTTTAAGAATTCGCCAATTTTTTTCGCATCTTCATTATCAAAGCTTAAGAATTCTAGTTCAATTTTATCAGTGCCAAGCTCTTTCTTTGCTGTTTCCCAAAGTTTTTTCGCTTCTTTTGAATCCGTTTCAACTAGATTTCCATTTTCAGCACGGAAGTCTTTTTTATTCGGACCTTCAGCGAAATCTTTTCCAACAAATCCGTAAGCACCGATTGCGCCGTTGTTTAAAATAACTTTTGCAATGTTATCACGGTCAAAGGACATTGAAATTGCTTTTCTTAAGTTTTTATTACTCAAATACTTATTATTTTGATTAAATCTTAAGTAGGCAACTCCAGCTTCTTTTCGTGTTTGGAACTCTGGAGTTTGTCTAAATTTATCAACAAATTCCGATGTTAGAGCCGCACGATCAATCGAATTTGTCTCATATAAATTTACATCAGTCGATGTATTTTTCACAATATTGAAATTTATTTCTTCGATTTTAACCGTCTTGTTATCCCAATATGATGGATTCTTCTTAAATTGGAAGCTTTGTTCATGTTTCCAATCACTCATAACGAATGGCCCGTTATATAATGTTGTATTTGCCTCTAAACCAAACTTATCACCTTGTGATTTCACAAAGTTCTCATTTAGTGGGTAGAACACCGGATAAACCGTTAAATCAATAAAGTAAGGAACGGGATTGTCTAATTCCACTTCTAATGTATAATCATCAATCGCCTTTACACCTAATTGGTCAGCAGGTAATTCTTTTTTATGAATTTTTTCTGCATTTTTAATATCGAACATAATGTATGAATACGTCGCTTTTGTATCTGGATTTACTGCTCTTTTCCATGAATACACAAAGTCTTTCGCTGTTACAGGTTCCCCATTCGACCATTTCGCATCTTTTCTTAACTTAAATATGTATTTCTTCCCATCATCTAGCTTTTGGACATCTTCAGCAATCCCAGGCATTCTCTTTTGATCTTTGCCAGTACGATATAAACCTTCCATCGTATTATTTAATGCTGTTGAAGATGCAGAATCTGATGCTAACGATGCATCCATTGATGGAATTTCAGATAACTCTGTTAAATTAAGAATCTGTTTTCCGTTACTACTACTAGTAGTGTTTTCTTTTCCTTTTGCTTTAGCGTCCTCTTTCTGGTAGCTACACGCGCCAAGCAACATACTTGCAGTTAAAGTTGATGCAAGTAATAACGGTATCTTTTTCTTCATGTTGTGTTGCCTCCCCTAATTGCACTTACTGTACCCTCACTTGTAGAAAAGTAGAATTGAAAGAATAATCTCCAAGTTTCTACAATTTTCATTATACATATAATATGACGATTGTGAATATAGTTTTTTGTTTTTTTGTTAAAATTTTTAATAAAATGTTTATATTTTTAATTTTTTGTAAAGGGATACGTTAACATTGCTACCATCATCTTGAAATTAGAACCTCAATTGCGTATAATTTTCAAAAAATTATTTATATTACTTATTATAACTTTTATAGTATAATAATTCTAGTAATATTTTGACGGAGGGGAATATTTTGAATAAAGTTTTTTTTCATACTTGTATACTATTTTTGGTTGCGATAATCGCTTCTAGTGTGGGCGCATTCCTCGTTTCATCTCATTTTTTGTTGAATTTTGTCAACATCTCATTCTATATTGCATTGTTTTTTATTCTTATAGGTGGTTTTTTATTCATATTTCAAAACGGATTTTTTAACGTAACAATTTACGCATTCCAAAGAGTATTTGGTACGAATAAAAAAATTGACTCTTTAATTGAAGAAGCAGAGGAACCTATCGATAAGAAAGAACGTATTTATAAAACATATTCATTCAAATGGACGTATCCGATTTGTATTACCGGTATCGTACTTGGGTTGTTCTCGATCCTCATTAGCTTTACTATTTTGATGTAGTTTGCAAACACTATCCCATATGATATAATAATCAGCAAAACATTTTGTTATAAAACTTTAGTTCTTTCATATTAAAAGAGCTTAGGTATCAATAAATAAATTTATATGTATGCGATGATAAAGAAGAGTACATATTGAGGCAATTTCAGAGAGCTTGTGGCTGGTGTGAACAAGTAATTGCGCAGTATGGAATGGGCTTTTGAGCACCAAACCGAACCGAAAGTAGTAGGCTTTGGCGTTATATCCAGACGTTATTATGGATCTTGAGAGATTTCACAGCTGTGAAATAATTAGGGTGGTACCGCGGTCCATTCGTCCCTATGTAATTTGGGATGAATGGGCTTTTTTGTATGCCTTCTCTTCCCCATCGCACATTCAATTTTAGGAGGAATTACTTATGTCAGTTATCTTTTCTGGTATTCAGCCAAGCGGAACAATTACACTTGGAAACTATTTAGGAGCTATGAAGCAATTTACAGAGCTTCAAAATGAACACGACTGTTATTTCTGTATTGTAAACCAACATGCGATTACAGTACCTCAAGATCCCGTACAACTTCGTAAAAACATTCGCAGTCTTGCTGCACTTTATGTAGCATGTGGCATCGATCCTGAAAAAGCTACTTTATTTGTACAATCAGAAGTACCAGCACACGCTCAACTAGGATGGATTATGCAATCAGTTGCTTACGTTGGAGAATTAGAGCGTATGACGCAATATAAAGATAAATCTTCTGGTAGAGATTCAGTTCCAGCTGGATTACTAACGTATCCACCATTAATGGCTGCTGATATTTTACTTTACAACACTGAAATCGTACCTGTTGGTGATGATCAAAAACAACATATGGAATTAACACGCGACCTAGCAGAGCGTTTCAACAAACGCTTCCGTGAAGTGTTCACTGTTCCTGAAATTCGTATTCCAAAAGTAGGAGCTCGCGTTATGTCATTAACAGAACCTACGAAAAAAATGAGTAAATCTGATCCGAATCCAAAAGCAATGATCAGTATGCTTGATGAACCAAAAACAATTGAAAAGAAAATTAAAAGTGCTGTAACTGATTCTGAAGGTATCGTGAAATTTGATAAAGAAAACAAACCTGGAATCTCTAACTTATTAACAATCTACTCTTCATTCTCTGGAAAAACAGTTGAAGAAATAGAAGCAATGTACGAAGGAAAAGGATACGGGGACTTCAAAGGCGACCTAGCACAAGTAGTCGTAGAAGCAATTCGTCCAATCCAAGACAAATATAACGAACTAATCAACTCACCAGAACTAGACGAAATTCTAGACAAAGGTGCAGAAAAAGCAAACCGCGTTGCATTCAAACAACTACGCAAAGTAGAAAACGCAATGGGATTAAGTAGAAAACGTAGGTAACTTATAAAGCGGAGGCAGCTCGTTCAGCTCTGACTGGCTAAGGTTCTTTCGCATAAAAGACGCTTTTTGTCTTCTTATGCGGAAGGTTCTTAGACACGAAGAGCTTGCTGCCAGAGCTGGATTACTACAAAAAGCGGAAGCGGCTCGCTCAGAATGTGAGGGGGATGGAGCTCCTGACGTAGAGGCGGGTTTTGCCTCGCAGGAAGGCGCGAAGCCACCGAACATTCTTGTCACCTCCATAAAAAAAACCGCCAATTGGCGGTTTTTTTAATTTACCTTCTGCTCATTTTCCATTTCCCATAACTTTTCAAAAAACGGCTGTCCTTTTACAAGGCGCTCACATAATTGCTCGTGCTTCTCAGACCATCCAGTTTTCGCTTCATCATAAAGTTTAGCCCAAACATCTTCAAACTCCATATGTTGGACCATTCCGTACGCTGATGGATCCCATTCTGTGAACCAATAGCGAATTTCAGCTGGATTTTTCGTTGTATGTAATTGATCTAATGCCATAAATAATAATTGTTTTAACTGTCTTTCTTTACGAGTTAGGCCGTTCATAATGAAAGGCGACGGTGATAAAATATGATGTTCTTTTTCAATCTCTTCCACTTGGAACTCATACTTTTCTGCTTGCACATTCTCTACCATCTCATATACCATCTGTTCTTGACGCGGTATAAGCCTACTTTTTCTAATTGGCACATTATAGCCGATTGAATCAATCGCAATAATTCCTTTTCCATCTGTAACTACAAAACAATATTCTTGTTGCAAACGTTCGTGATTTTTACGAATATAAGCCTTATGATATACGTCTTCCAATAATTTTTGCGGAAGCTCTAATAATTCGTTCTCGATGTAATGATATAATGTGGCATCTACTTTTAATAATGGCACTTGATCTAATAGCTCAATCGTATCATCTTTCCGCCATTCGTAAAAATGACAAACGTTATACCCATTCTCTTCACCTTCAAACCAATTTACCCATACATCATGTAGATATAACATTCACTACCCCTCACTTCACTACTGTTTGTACCAATCATTATGTTCAGTTTCGCTTAACTTTATTCCACTTGAGGAAATATATTCTAATTATTATTTTTTCTTCTATAATATAAAAAAAACAGGAGATAGCTCCCCTGTTTTTCATGAAACATGAAATGTATTTGCTTTATTCAATATTTCTTTCGCATCTATAGATAATAAAGAAAGTGTATTTTCTCCTTCAAATGCTACACAATCTTTCACAATATGAAATCCAAGTGCATAGCCAAGCATTTTCGGATACGAGTGCAGTCCATTTAATAAAACATCATGCTCCCTCGTACCTCTCTTTACGCCTATTCGTTCTTGTATTGAATTCCTCCAATAATAAATAGCATCTTCTTTTGAAATGTAAGTAGTCCACGGTGCACATCTTTTTTCTGTATACCTTTCATACACAGCTTGCTCAGCTAACCCTTCCATAATCATCGTATCAAGTAATGTATACTCTGTTTCTTTCGTCTCAATTTGATGTAACCTACATATATGATGGTATTCATGCGTTAATAACGCTTTTAGTTCCTCTACTGAATTACGTCCACATACGAATAAGAAAATAACGTGACGCATAGATAAGCCAGCCTTCCCGTTATATTCCTCTTGTACAGTTCGATTGTATGAATCTGATAATAAAATAAAGATAGGGACATCTGGACCTTTTAGCCAACCTTTCAATTTTTCATACTCCATGCTAAGTTCTTTCCAAATTTCTTTCTTCTCTAACTCTTTAATTTCCTGCTCCCCCCGCATTACTGGGCGATACATACCTTTAGAGATTAAAAAGCGATACAGTCTCTCTTTTGGCAATGGAATATACTTTGTAAATTTCTCACAAAGCTTCTCTGGACGTCCATAATACAGATGTAACCATTCTGCCGTTTCAACAACCCCCAACCTTCATCCCTCCTTTTCTTATGTATATGCAAAAAAGAAAGGAACGTAAAGGTGATAAAAAATAAATAAGGTGTCTTTTCGTAATATTTTACGAAAAGACACCTTATTGTACATATTATTTATATGCTTTAAATACTAATACTGCGTTATGACCACCGAATCCTAATGAATTACTTAATACAGCTCGCACTTCTTGATGCCTCGCTGTATTTGGTACGTAATCTAAATCACATTCTGGATCTGGTGTTTCATAGTTAATCGTCGGAGGAATTACTCCGTCTGTAATTGATTTAATAGAGAAGATCGCTTCAACAGCACCAGCTGCTCCTAATAAATGACCTGTCATTGATTTCGTTGAGCTAATCGCTACTTTATATGCATGCTCACCGAAAGTTTCTTTAATTGCCATCGTTTCATACTTTTCATTTGCATCTGTACTTGTACCATGTGCATTAATGTAATCAATATCTTTTGGCTCTAGACCTGCATCAGCTAAAGCTTGACGCATCGCACGAACTCCGCCTTCACCGCCAGGAGCAGGCATTGTAATATGGAACGCATCACCAGTTGCACCATAACCAGCAATTTCCGCATAAATGTGAGCACCACGTGCTAATGCGTGCTCTAATTCTTCAAGAATAAGAATTCCTGATCCTTCACCCATTACGAAACCGCTACGATTTTTATCGAATGGGCGGCAAGCCGTTGCTGGATCTTCATTGAATGTTAATGCTTTCGCTGAGCTAAACCCAGCGAATGCCATACTTGTTAATGGCGCTTCTGCTCCGCCTGTTATCATCGCATCAGCATCACCGCGCTGGATTACTTTAAACGCATCACCAATTGAGTTTGCTCCAGATGCACAAGCTGTTACAGAGCAAGTATTAATTCCTTTCGCTCCTGTAGCGATTGACACTTGACCTGCTGCCATATCTGGAATCATCATTGGTACGAAGAATGGGCTCACGCGGCGCGGACCTTTTTCAGTAAAAATCTTAAATTGTTCTTCGTATGTTTCCATACCACCAATACCAGAACCAACCCATACACCAATGCGTGGTGCATTTTCTTCTGTAATTTCAAGCTTCGCATCCGCAACTGCCATTTTCGCTGCTGCTACTGCATATTGCGTAAAGCGGTCCATACGGCGCGCTTCTTTTTTATCTATATATTTTTCGACTTCAAAGTCGTTAATTTCTGCTGCTACTTTTGCAGGAATTTGTTCTGAATCTATTCTTGTAAGTCGTCCGATTCCGGATACACCGTTTTTAATGTTTTCCCAAGCTGTTTCAACATCTGTTCCGATCGGTGTAACAGCTCCTAGCCCTGTAATTACGACCCTCTTTTTTTCCATACAATAATACACTCCTTTTTTTCTCTCAGTCCTTATTTACCCCAACGAAGAGCTACTGCTCCCCATGTTAACCCGCCGCCAAAACCGACTAGTATAATTAAATCACCATCTTGAATACGTCCATTTTGCAATTCCTCTACCATTGCAATTGGAATTGAAGAAGCCGATGTATTACCGAACTTTTCAATTGTCATACTCATTTTTTCTTTCGGTAAATTTAATCTTTCTCTTGCAGATTCCATAATACGAATATTCGCTTGATGTGGTACTAAGAAGTCCACATCCTCTTTCGTAAGTCCCGCTTTTTCTAACACGCGAAGACAGGAATCACCAAGTTGGCGAACAGCAAATTTAAAGACTTCTCTGCCGTTCATCATAACATACTCGTCTTGATAAAGATGCTTACCGCCACTTCCGTCCGCTCCTAATTCAAAAGAAAGTACACCTTTTCCTTCCGAAACAGCTCCCATTACGATAGCACCTGCTCCGTCCCCAAATAGTACTGCTGTATTTCGATCGTTCCAGTCTACAATTTTAGATAGTTTGTCACTACCAACTACTAATACATTTTTATAAGTTCCCGTTTGAATAAATTGCTGCGCTGTAATCATTCCGTACATAAAGCCAGCACACGCTGCACTTAAATCCATTGCGGCTGCGTGTTTTGCGCCAATTGCTTCTTGGATTACACAAGCTACTGCTGGGAATGCGCGATCTGGCGTTACTGTTGCCACTAAAATAAGATCGATATCCTCTCCGCTAATCCCGGCATCTTCAAGTGCTTTTTTAGAAGCCTCTACCGCCATATATGAAGTATCTATTGTATCATCGGCAATGCGTCTTTCTGCAATTCCCGTTCTCGTACGAATCCATTCATCAGATGTATCTACGATTTTCTCTAAATCGTGATTTGTGACTACTTTTTCTGGCACATATCTTCCGATCCCTAAAATGCCCACGTTCACATCGCAGCCCTCCGTTTTATATCAATTATTATGACTTGGTACTAATTTTAAAACATAAATGTACTTTTGTCTAGAATATATTTCAGCTAAAAAAAATAAGACAGCGTATTACTAACTTTATTTTTCATTAAAAGAAACAGAAAAATTCCTATCCTTTCAAAAGATAAACTTCCCAATACTTTTGACCTTACTCCGCTCGAAACAAAAAAAGCCCTTTTCGCTTCTATCCACAGCTCGAGCCTCTCTCCCATCAAAAAAGAAGGGTTTGGTTTTATTCTTTATCTGCTTTCCCTTCAAAACTAAGACCTTCCCCTTTAGCCTCATCATCCCTCAGGTTTCACTCCACTCGAAACAAAAAAAGGCCCCAACCGCTTCTATCCACGGTTCGAGCCTCTCTTCCATCAAAAAAGAAGGTTTTTTTATTCTTTATCTGCTTTCCCAAGCTCATATGCTTCGCCCATTACTTTCATCAATAGCTCTAACACCGGCTGTGCTTTCTCCATATCAAGTGCAATTCCATTAGAATCTAAAATTGCCTTTGCTTCTGGTAAATGCTTCATTGCGATTTGTAAAAATTGCATACTTTTTTCGTTCATGTAATCTCTTCCTCTCCATTAAAGCTTTTCAATCAATTATCCATACAATAGTGTAACACGCATGCTACCCTTCGTATAACTCTTTATATTTTTTCATATGTGCCAATTGTTTATTTAAACCGAATTCTACTGGTGTATTTTTTTGAATAGAAATAACCTCTACAGCTTCATCTCTTACTTCCACATTTTTGTTATTTACTTTATCATCTGCATGTAAAAGACTCATACCCTTTTCCCATAACTCTTCTTTTCCACTAAGTAAATTATATATACCGAGGTGTTTTACATTCATTCCATTTTCCCATAAATATTCGCATACATCTTCAACGTAAAGTAAATCACTTCCTTTTTCTCCATTTATACAACGGCACTCTTTTTCATCAAGTTCTGATAAAATAAGCTGATGATACATCATAAACGACGGTTGCCATGGCCCATATAATGTAGGAACTCGATATGCACTATATTGTAATTCGCCTTTTTTCAACCCTTCTTCCACTTTCGAAAATAGATGTTTGTTTTCGGATTCTTCAGTGCTTCCTATTTCAATAGAAGAAATTAGATTTAACTTTACTTTATTTTTTTCACACATCCTTACGATTCGTTTTAAATATTGTAATATGACCCTTTCATTCCGAAATCCACTTTGCTGATTCGGCTCATACAAGCAAAAATAAACTGTATCGAAACTCTCATCCTCTACCGATCGCCATCCGTCTTCATCCCTTATAGAATAGTACGTAAATAACGCATTCCGCCCAATCAACAATAATTTCTCTTCATTAATTTTTGTCATACTATCAAATTCATCAAAATCAAGACCATATACTTCTACTTCTTCTGCAATCATTTTATTCACAAGGTGATAACCTACAAACGTAAGTGCACCTATAATCAGCACGCGTTTCATACCACCAACCCTTTCCCCTTGAAACAAATAGCTCCTCATTTATGTATATGGGAGCTTCACAATTCTTCTTCATATTTTTTAAAGAAATCAGTCGTTTGTCTAACCATTTTATATTTCACATCTTGCAGATGGAATAAAACAGAAGTATCGCATTGATTGAATTGCCTCATTTTCTCGTATTTACGTAACAATTGTTTTCTTCCTCTTTTTTCCTGTGTTGAGACAAAAACTTTAACAGGTACACAAGATGGCAGAAGCGCAAATGATTTCTTATTTATTTTTGATTCTAATTCTTCTTCTTTGGAATCATACGCCAAACTTAATTCCTTCACTAATCTTTTGTAAAAAAACTTATGCTCTTTCTCAAAATCCACATATTCTGGTAAATCTAAACACGGATTTAACATAACGACAGAACGTATACATTCAGGGTATTTGTTCATCATCTCCAGTGCTACAAGCGCTCCCATACCATCTGCCATAATGTGCATTTTCGCATTCAATGTCTCTTTTCTTAGAACGACATCATACAAACGTTTTGCAAGACGAACAGCTCGATCGTTCCCCCAATGCCTTCCGTATAAGTTAGATGAAAAGACCGTATAGCCTTTTTCAATAAGGCCCTGTAAAAAATAAGCTCTCCCTGCATGCTGTGTCCATAAACTTGTACCATTCTCAATAAAATAGTTATAATCTCCTAGGAGCATAACAGAAAATCCATTTGGCTTTTCCGGTAAATAAATTACACATGGTTCTTTTTCTAAGTAAAAAAAACGTTCCGTAATACTCATTTTTCCCCCGCCTTATTTTCTAAACGTATAAAAGTACTCTTTATAATGTATGAACAGAATGCAAATTTGCGTTGAAAAATCTACAAATATTTTTCTATATTCTTTTTTCAATTGTGTTACAATAAGGACAGATTGAACGAATAGAGGTGTAAAATATGCGTTTCATTTGGGCATTAATTTGGTCGTTCGCACTTGTACATATGATGAGCTACGTAATCGGCTCTATGACTGGCGGTACATACGATTTTAACCAAGCTTCTATTTTCTCAGTTGTTCTTGCGGTATTAGTATTAGCGATTGCAGCTGCGATTCCAAACGAGCCAGTAGAACAACACTAAAAAAAGAGTCCGGATTTTATCCGAACTCTTTTTTTACTTCACACGCACGACTAATTCGTTATTTTCTACATCAACCACTACGTGACTATTGTCAGTAATCGCTCCTGCAATTAATTCTCTCGCTAATTTCGTCTCAACTTGACGCTGTACGTATCGTTTTAACGGACGAGCTCCGTACAGCGGATCGAATCCAGCTTCTACAACAAATTCTTTTGCAGATTCCGTCAATTCTAATGATATGTGGCGATCTGCTAAACGCCCTTGTAATTCTTGTACAATCTTATCAACAATACCTTTAATTTCATTCCTTGTAAGAGGTTTGAATAAAATAATTTCATCGACACGGTTTAAGAATTCTGGTCGGAAATGTCCTCTTAATTGTCCCATTACAAGTTCTCTTGACTCTTCTTTAATAGAACCATCTTCTTCTAGCCCTTCTAATAAGTGAGCAGATCCAATATTTGAAGTCATAATAATAACCGTATTTTTAAAGTCTACTGTACGTCCTTGTGAATCTGTAATGCGGCCATCGTCTAACATTTGTAATAAAATGTTGAATACTTCTGGATGTGCTTTTTCGATTTCATCTAACAAAATAACAGAATATGGTTTACGTCTTACTGCTTCTGTTAATTGTCCACCTTCTTCATATCCAACATATCCAGGAGGCGCTCCAATTAAGCGTGACACTGCGTGTTTCTCCATATACTCAGACATATCGATACGAATCATTTGCTCTTCACTGTCAAATAATGTTTGCGCTAACGTTTTTGCAAGCTCAGTTTTACCAACACCTGTAGGGCCTAAGAAAATAAATGAACCAATTGGACGATTCGGATCTTTAATGCCAGCGCGAGCACGAAGTACTGCGTCTGATACAAGGCTTACCGCTTCCTCTTGACCGATAACACGCTCTGATAAAATTTGTTCAAGACGTAATAATTTCTCACGTTCACTTTCAACGAGTTTTGCGACAGGAATACCAGTCCACCTTGAAACAATGTCTGCAATTTCTTCTTCACTTACTTCCTCGCGTAATAAGCGATTCTCTTGTTTATTATGTGCACCCATCTCTTCCGCTTCTTTTAACTCTTTTTCGATAGCTGGAATTTTCCCGTGGCGAAGCTCAGCTGCTTTATTTAAATCGTAATTTCCTTCTGCTTCTTCTAACTCACGGCGCAAGCGCTCTAAATGCTCACGTAAGTCACGCACTTTATGAATGTCTTCTTTTTCTTTCTCCCATTTCGCTCTCATACTACTTGCAACTTCTTTTAAATCCGATAATTCACGTTGCAATGTTTTTAGGCGCTCTTGACTACCTAAGTCCTTTTCTTTCCCAAGAGCAGCTTCTTCAATTTCCAGCTGCATAATGCGGCGCGTTACTTCATCTAGTTCTGTTGGCATAGAATCAATTTCTGTTCGAATTGTTGCACAAGCTTCATCAACAAGATCAATTGCTTTATCGGGCAAGAAACGATCCGAAATATATCGATCTGATAAAACAGATGCCGCTACAATCGCGCGATCATGAATATTTACACCGTGATAAATTTCAAAACGCTCTTTTAAACCACGTAAAATGGAAATTGTATCCTCAACAGTTGGCTCTTCTGCTAACACTTGTTGGAAACGTCTTTCTAACGCTGGATCTTTCTCAATATATTTACGGTATTCATCTAATGTCGTTGCCCCGATACAATGCAGTTCACCACGCGCTAGCATTGGTTTTAACATATTTCCCGCGTCCATCGCTCCTTCTGTTTTACCAGCGCCGACGATTGTATGAAGTTCATCAATGAATAATAAAATGCGACCTTCACTCTTTTTAATTTCATTTAATACAGCTTGCAGACGTTCTTCAAACTCACCGCGGAATTTTGCTCCGGCCACAAGTGCACTCATATCTAAAGCGAAAATTGTTCTATCTTTTAATCCTTCTGGGACATCTTTTTTCACAATACGCTGCGCTAATCCTTCAACGATTGCTGTTTTACCAACACCTGGCTCTCCGATTAAAACGGGGTTATTTTTCGTTTTGCGTGAAAGAATGCGGATCACGCGGCGAATTTCACTATCTCTGCCAATTACAGGATCAATTTTCCCCGCTCTTACTTCAGCCACTAAATCACGGCCATATTTTTCTAACGCTTCATAAGTTGCTTCTGGATTTTGACTAGTCACTCTTTGATTCCCCCGAACTGTCATTAAAGACTGTAATAAGTTATCTTTCGTAATATAAAATTTTGCGAATAATTGATTTATATCGCCTTTTTCTTCAGAAAAAGCAAGTAATACATGTTCGATTGAAATGTAGTCATCTCGCAATTTCTCCGCTTCTTTTCCTGCTCTTACAAGCAGTTGTTGCAAAGCACCTGTTACATATAATTTCCCTGCCTCTGCCCCGCTTCCAGTTACAGAAGGCTTTTTCTTAATTAAACTTTCTACACCTTGCTTTAACGCTTCTATATCGACATTCATTTTTTGAAAAATACGTACCGTTAATCCGTCTTGTTGCTCTAATAACGTAAGCAATAGATGAACAGTATCTACTTCTTGATGATGATGAGATACCGCTAAAGATTGAGCACTCATAATCGCTTCCTGTGTTTTCGTTGTCATTTGATTTAAGTCCATCTTTACAGTCCTCCAAATGTTTGACTTTCTTTGACCTTTGATTTGATTATACGCCAACTGACTTTTTTATACAATAATTTTGCTTATGTATTTTCAAACTTATTATTGGAAAAAGAAAAAAATAACATTCATTTTCCTAATCAAAAAAGCCGCAATAACGATTGCGGCTTCTGTTACGGTTTTCTTTTATATGTCCACTGACGGTTATGATTTGCGTTCTCTGGAAACTTTTCACCGGCAGTTAATTGTACCATTTGCGGATTTTTCACCATACTTCCCGTTTCACCAATTTCTACGTAAATGCCATCATTTGGCGCCTTTTGCCCTGAACGAAACCTGCGATTTTGTCCCATTTCCATTCTCCTTCCATGACGTCTTGCCTCATTAGTATATCCATTTTAAAAGAAAGCTTTTCTGTCATGTTTAGGAAACAAGTACTACGGTTTACCCATGTACATATATATAATTACACAAGCTTAAGCAGGAATTATTGGCATATTTGTTAAAAAAAAAGAAACCAACCTACTTTAGGCCAGTTTCAAAGGAGAGTCAAACATATACGAGAAGATTACATGTTCATTATAAGTCGCATCATTCAAACAATGTAACCCTTTTCACAAATTGTACATAATGAAAGAAACATTGTTTGAACTTTCTAAAAAGATATTGACTTTCCCTAATTTCCAACGAGAAATAGTAGACACCACAGCGCTTCGCGACGTAAGATGGATATATAGTGAAACTTTCATCTACAGTAGTTTCACCCAGTCTAACCTCTTATTTCTGCATATTAAAAACGGAAATACAGATAGAATCAAAAAATTTATTATAAGAGGTGAAATTATGAACAAACAACATTTAATCGCATTAGACTTAGACGGAACTTTATTAACAGACAACAAAATAATTTCTCCAAGAACGAAAAACACAATTGCAAAAGCAAAAGAACAAGGACATATTGTCGTTATTTCAACAGGGCGTCCATTCCGCGCTAGTTACGATTATTATAAAGAACTTAGCCTTAACACACCAATCGTAAACTTTAATGGAGCTTACGTGCATCACCCTCTTGATTCAAGTTGGGGAACACATCACTCTCCTCTTGAACTTTCAACAGCGCAAGAAATCGTCCGAGCTTGCTTTGATTTCGGCGTGAAAAATGTCTATGCTGAAGTCATCGATGATGTGTATGTCCGTGAAATTGATGAAGATAAAAAACATATTTTTGAATTCGGTTCTCCAAAGATTTTCACAGGAGATTTATTAAATATTTTAAACGACCATCCAACTTGCTTATTAATCGATGCACATGACGAGCATTCTGCTGCAATTCGCCAACATTTAACAGATATGCATGCTGAAGTCATCGACCATAGAAAATGGGGTGCACCTTGGCCAATTATTGAAATTGTAAAAAGCGGATTAAATAAAGCTGTCGGATTACAAAAAATTTCAGGCCATTATAACATTCCTAAAGAGCGAATTATCGCTTTTGGTGATGAGGATAACGACTTTGAAATGATCGAATTTGCTGGTCATGGAATCGCAATGGGTAATGCGATTCCTGAATTAAAATCACTTGCAAATCATACGACATTAACGAATGAAGAAGATGGTATCGCTCTATATTTAGAAGAGGTTCTTGGATTATAATCTAAAAATTCCCTGCTTATAGTTTCTCGCCAAACGCTCATACTATTATTAGACGCAAAAGTCAGCGCGTCAATTGTTTTCAGCTAAATAAAGGGGGTTTTTCGAATGGGTAAAAAGAACAAATCAAAACGTTTTATCCAGCAAGGAGCCGATGCTGTTATGAAGCATGATGCAAGATTCCCGTACAGAGGTACATTAGCTGAGGCAGAAAAAGCGAGAAGTAACTCTTCATTTGGAGGGGTTTAAATGGGGAACTTACTATTCCAACAAGCTAGAGACGCTGTTTCAAGTGCCGTTTCTTGTTCAAGTGGCGCTGAACAACAGGAACTCGTTTATAGAGCAAAAAACTCTTTGCACTCTGCTTATGCAAACTCTTCAACTGCTGAAAAAGTTCAGCTACGTGAAATGCAGGAGCAATTGCAAAACATTACGAATTCGCATTAAAAAAAGAGGACCAGCTTTGGTCCTCTTTAATCTTTTCTAAACAATCCAAACACACCGACCGTTTGCAGTATATTTGTAAATGCACCTGGGTCCACTTGTTTAATAACCCTCTCTAATTCGTACAACTCGTAACGAGTAATAACAATCATTAACATTTCTTTATTTTCATTTGTATAAGCACCTGTTGCTGGTATAGTTGTAATCCCTCTCACTAAGCGAGAGTGAATCGCTTTTCGCACATCTGCCCCGTTCTTTGTAACAATTAATGCCGTAATCTTCACATGACGGGTATGAATCGCATCAATAATTCTCGTTGATACATACAAAGTGACTAAAGTATATAATGCCTTTTCCCATCCATACACATAGCCAGCGGCGATAATGATAAGTGCATTAAAGAAGAAAAAATACGTGCCGATAGGCTTATCTTTTATTTTTGATAAAATCATGGCAATAATATCTAGACCACCTGTAGAAGCCCCCCACTTTAAAGCAACCCCTACCCCAATCGCTGAAATAATACCACCAAAAATCGCATTCAATATAATATCGTGCGAAACCGCTCTAACTGGGATAATTTCTAAAAACAAAGTCATAAATACAACACAAAGAAAACTAAAAAATGTAAAGGCCTTCCCAACCTTTTTCCACGCTAAAATAACGACAGGAATATTAAACAAACTAAACAATACCCCCGTAGATATATGAATAGATAAAAAGTCACCTAATATTTGTGACAATAATTGAGACAATCCAGCAAAACCACTCGCATACACTTTCGCTGGTGTTAAAAATAAATTCATCCCAATCGCATTTAATAAACCCGCAATAATTACAACGACTAACTTCTTAATAAGTTCAGTATAATTCAGCTTCAAATCCATTTCTAATCCACCTTTAGTATTCATGAATGCACCGCTATACATAGTCTTTACGAAAAAGGAAATGATAAACATACAACGTTTAGAAATGGAGTTGATACATATGCCACATACTAGCGATAACGACAAAAAAGCACGCGACAATAATGCAAAGCGCACTCAAAAAAATGAACAAGAGCAAAAAAATATTCAGCAAGGAAAACGTGCATATTCTAAGAAAACCGATCACCTTTGATTACATCGTACATCAACGTTAATGTTGATGTACTTTTTTTACATTTTACAGGGAAAAAACATTAAAAATTCACTTCATGTTCACTTCTATATTCTACAATAGCGATAACATATTCGGATGAGGTGTTAGCATGAAAGGAAAAAGTACATTCATTATCACTGCACTAATAAGTATATTAATGCTATCTGCTTGCGGACAAAAAAATGACTCGGCCACAATCGCTACAACAACAAACTCAACCATTACGAAGAGCGATTTCGAAAAACAATTGAAAGATCGATACGGAAAAGATACGCTATACGAAATGGTAGCACAAGATGTTATTACTAAAAAATATAAAGTATCTGATGATGCAGTAGATAAAGAAGTAGAAAAAGCAAAAGATCAATATGGAGAACAATTCAAAGCAACACTAGAAAATAATCGTTTAAAAGATGAAGAAGATTTCAAAAATCAAATTAAATTCAAACTTGCATTGAATGAAGCGATTAAACAAAGCGTTACAGAAAAAGATGTGAAAGACCACTATAAACCAGAAATTAAAGCTAGTCACATTTTAGTAAGTAACGAAAATGAAGCGAAAGAGATAAAGAAGAAATTAGATACCGGCACTTCATTTGAAGAATTAGCAAAACAAGAATCTCAAGATTTAGCATCAAAAGATAATGGCGGAGACCTCGGATACTTCGGGGCAGGAAAAATGACACCTGAATTTGAAAAAGCTGCCTACAAATTAAAGCCCGGCCAAATTAGCAATCCCGTAAAATCACCAAACGGCTATCACATTATTAAACTAACTGATAAAAAAGATTTACAACCTTACGATAAAGTGAAAGACTCTATACGTAAAGACTTAGAAGAAGAACGTCTCGCCGACCCTTCCTTCGGTCAAAAATTATTACAAGATGAATTAAAAAAGGCGGATATTAAAATAAACGATAGTGACTTGAAAGATACATTTTCTCATCTTTTTGGGAAAGGTAAATAAAAAACGAGGGTGCAAACTTTTTGAACAGTATGCATGATGGTAAATGAGATTGTATCGGCATTTTTTCGAATATATCGATTTACCGACGAAAATTAACAACATAAAGAAGTAGGCTGCTTGAGCAGCCTACTTCTTTTATTCTTTCATTAATACTTTCAGCTTTTTCTTCAGACTTTTATAATGCCAATTGATGTGATCTAGTTCTATCTCTACTTCAATTAATATATCTATTAAGTCGTCTTTATTTTGCTGAGATTTCATAATATTTTCAAGCAATTTTTCGAATCTTTCACTACTCTCATATATATCATTTAAATCCACCGCTAATATTTCACGTTCTTTTTCAGGGCATACTATGGAAAGACGGTTTATTAATTGTTCAAGTACATTATCTTGCACTTCCGTACCTCCGTTTCAATATCTCATCTATTCTTTCTTAATCTCTTGTAACAAAAGCATACAAAATTCAACTGAAGCTATTAGGGGGCACCATACCCAAAAAAGAAAACTGTACATTTAGACATTAAATTGACGTATTTCAATTTATTCCCTGTACGTTAAGGAATTAGTTTGTATATTTGTGGAGATATACGAGACAGGTGTGAATTTAGGGGAATCCAATATTTTCTATTCAAATATGATAGAATGAAAATATCTCCAAAAGGAGGAACAACAAATGAACTCAAACACAAAACAGTTTATTTATGATATCCAGCAAAGAAAGAACAATTATATGGAAAATGTATTAATAGCAATACAACACCCTAAAAAAGAGCAATCTGAACAGGTCATTCAAAATATAGTAGAGAAGATGGATATGATGATTAGTTTAGTTACTACTTATATGAGGATTGAATCAGGATCTACGGAAGAATTAGAAGCACTTCAGGAAGAAATCATTCATGCTCAAGCATATATTCAAAAACGAAAATTTGAAGAAACACAGAGATAAAACCCTGTATTTTTATTTGGGCGTCTATGACGCCAATCGGTTATAAATCAAACTAGATGTAATTTGATCATTGTTTTGGCATAATCCATACAATTTGTTGAATACGTACAATATGCGGCACCTTATCTTCAATGAGCAGGTTCACATTCTTTAACTTTCCTCTTACATTACCTCTTACAGCTTCAATAACCACATGTTTACCAATTACCGATTGTAATGTCTAATATACGTAGGGATTAGGTACACTTACCATATTTTGTTCACTAAAGTCATTTGCCTCTAAAAAACTCATTCTATAGGACTCCTTTCTAACTTACATTTTCCCTCTTAATATATGATATAAATCTTATAACTATACTAGAAGGATATTTCATTATAAAAACGAAACTAACATTTTAATAAGGTGCGTTTTCTATTCCTAAATTGCTAAAAAATTATTTATATAAGGTTACTTTTACTAGTTAATAGGTGATGATATGGGGATATTTTGAATGTACATCCAGGCTGTTCCTTTCAAGATATGTATCATTTTAAATACGCCCTTTATTAGAATAGTGCTCATACATTTTTTGAGATTCTTTAGTAATACGTGCGTTAAGTAAAATTGTTAACAATAAAAACACTCCATATTTCCCCCCTGTAGCTCCTATGATAATCACACTACTACAAACAAGCACAATTAATAAGATAAACGAAACTAAATAAATACAGTCATAATTCTTTGACATTTCCTCGTATTTTATGCGTTCTTTCCTTGCATCCATCTAAATTATCCATTTCACTATAAAATAAATTCCGACCTTAAAAAGAAAAATCTGTCCATTTAAATAATTAGTTTGTTTTTTTAGCAACTAATGTATATAACATGAAAAGAAATCCTACCAATGTTAAGCTTTCCACTATGATAATCCCGACCCTCTCCTTCCTATTAACCCCAACACATCAGATGAAAATTATGTGTACCCCATATTAGCTGCAGCAAACAAAAAGGATCCTCCCTTCTCTTAAAGGCTGATCCTTTTCTTCGTGCATTCAACTATTTTTAGCTATTCTTGATTAATTAGAATAACAGCTGGTCCATCTACACGAATTCCACCAACTTCGATTTTTTCATAAGGCTCAACTGTAATAGAAATGACCCCTTCCTGCTTCTTTAATTCTTTACTTAATTCTTTGGTTAACATTTTTTTCATGTGTGCACTCCTTCTTACTGCTTAATTTACTATTGTTATGTAAATAAAATTAAAAGTGGTTTCCTGGTCTGGAAACCATTTTTTGTAGTTAACCATATGGTGTTACCAGTTCGCTTATCAATTTTACGTAAAGAAGATAAACAATTACTATTCACTGTCTCAGTAGATGTAAGAAATTCTTAAAGATAGCGGTGAGATTGATTKTWTTTTCTTCTAGAAATAATGACTTAGATAGTATATTACCTAAAACAATGAAAGCCCTACCTCTCTTTCATCCTTACGGCTCCTTGTCCGTGCCAGTGTGAATCAGGATTGCAAAATCAAGTGACTATTTAATCGAGTTATTTGATGAAACTTCGAACGTTCGTAAAAGAAATTTAAAAATAAARATGGATTAGATTGAAGTAATAACAAAAGAGGTTCCTACTCTAAAAGTGAGTTRAAGAAGTTGAATGTCTTTGAAATGATTTACTTTTAATAATMATCATATTCCCGAAAAATTCAGGATATTTYCGGGGGATGTAATACATTATCTATAATGAAYCTTAACAGAAACTTTTTAWTTGATTTTCAGTGATYCCTTTAATTAAWCCYAGTTCACTAATCAAAAATTCATGTGCGTTATCCAACATTTTTTTTTCGCTTGTATTAAGTGCCTTTTCTTTCTTCATACGCATTAAATCACGTACAACTTCAGCACCTTCTTGTATTTCACCCGTTTTTATTTTGTCCGTGTTCACTTTATACCTTTGTTTCCACGGCAATAATTTATCTGATTCTCCATGCTGAAAAATTTGTATAATGTGTTTTAATGCAAGTATATCAGTAACTGGGCGTATACTCGAACTTAATATTTTCCCCATAGGAATCATGACTTGCATATTACTGATCGACATTTTTATAACATAATACTGTTGTTTTTTTCCTGAGAATTCTTTTTCTTCTATGGCTTCAATTATACCTGCTCCGTGCATTGGATAAACAATGTTATCGCCAATTTGAAACATATAATCCACCTCCATATATGGTAACCTTCTCAACCTTAACATATATGTGATTTTTTATCAAATATTTTATAATATCATAAAATCGTTTTTATCGTCAACTACTTTTTTGACAAAAATTAAATTAAGTAAAAAACACCCCAAAAACAATAGGGAGTGTGTCAGATTCCCCCGCTTATATTCAGAAATCTCTACTCATTAACGTAGATCAGTTTTCCCTTGAAAACGACCAAATCGATCCCGTATTTTTTTCAATCTTGTGTGGTATTCCAAAATCTCAATTCTTGCTTTTTCAGCTAAAGGTGCAATTGGTCGTAAGTCTTTTAACCCCCAATAATCAACYACTACATCAAGTACTTGATCAAAATATTGTAGTGGTCCATAATTCGCTTCTTTTGCAATCACAGCCATTCTATTTTCAAAATCAGGCATGACGGCACCTGGCATTTTAAAATTCTTAATCACATTGGCAATATGATAGCAATAATTAGGTTCTAATTCCAAATGTGTTCGAATGACGTCTCGATAAAACGCATAATGAAGAGTCTCATCTTTGGCGAGACGACGTAATAATGTAGCAAGATCTGGATCATGCTTACTTGAAACCTTAGCTACGTTATTATAAAACACCAGCGTTGCAAGTTCTTGTAGCGTCGTATACGTCATTGCTTCGATTGGTGTATGAAAATCAGGCTCAAATCCACCCTCAACGACTGACTTTCTTAAATCATGTATTCGTTTAGGGTTCACACTTCGAGTGAGTAGTAAATATGTCTCCAATAAATTCGAATGTTGATCCTCTTCTGAGGTCCAAGTATGAATAAAGTCTGTAATAACAGAAAGGGATCCTTTAAARGTCGCMGATAAATACGTTGTAAACCATGGTAAATTCACTTCTGTTAATAAAGCTGTYTCAATRGCCGTAATTACACCAGAAGGAAGAGTAACTTGACTTTCATCCCAAGGAACTCTTTTAAAGTCCATTCCCTTATCCCATGGTAAAAACTCATGATAACCCCAGTCTATCTTCTGCGCTCTTATTTTATGTTGTTCATACAGTTCTTTTAAACGTGGTTCTAATCGGAAATCTAAATCATTTGTTAGCATATATAAGTGCCCCCCTTTTCTTATCATAAATAGTCATTCTATTTTTACCCTTAAAAATTTTCTACAAATAAATATTACTTTCCTTTTTTTAAGTCAAACATAACAAATTTGTAACAAAACTTTTTAAGAGMGCTATATTTTTATATGATTTTATAATATAAAAAGGGGTTCTGAGGCATGCGATATGTTACTTAGCCTAAATAAAAAAACTATCTTCAGTAAATAGAGAAGGTTCTGGTGCAATAAATCTACAAATCTTGGACATACTGATACTACTAATCTAAAGAAGGTGCGTGATTGGTATGGAAAAGGAAAATTTATTCAAATGGAAACATTATCAGCCTGATATTATTTTGTTAACGGTAAGATGGTACCTACKGTACAACCTCAGTTTTCGTGATTTAGTGGAAATGATGGAGGAACGGGGCTTATCCATTTCTCATACAACGATTATGCGTTGGGTTCATCAGTACGGTCCTGAATTGGA
>NZ_JBFUIV010000023.1:0-88791 GCF_056401715.1 Bacillus sp. P4_E1 | reverse complement strand
GATCATCGTTTTATAAAGAAGCGAATTCGTTCTATGCTAGGGTTCAAATGTTTTGACACAGCTACATCCATTCTTTCTGGAGTAGAAGTCATGCATATGATTAAAAAAGAACAGGTTGATTTACGGGACCAGTCTGTCCAAAATCAAAAAGAATTCATCCATCAATTGTTTGGGCTTGCGGCATAAGATATGATTTCGTTAGGAATCTATGCGCTTTATTATCTTTTATTCTATTTTTGCACCAGAACCTGCTTTATTCTCTTTTACTTTATTTTTGCACCAGAACCCTCTTTGGTTTAACAGCATAACGTTCAAATCCGCTAGGAATCTTTTACTCTTCTTTCATATCCCACTATTTTTGCACCAGAACCATTTAAATTGGGAAAAGGGAGGAAAGAAATGGTTCAAATCAAAGTGACACCTGAAATGCTAGAAGAAGTTGCTAATCGTGCAAGTAATACCAGAATCGCATTAGAGTCTATACGTAATAATTTATGTAATGAAATTGATCATTTGTGTTTTCAATGGATTGGTGCCTCTAATCAACAGTTCATTCAAATGTTCAATGATGCGAAACCAAAAGCTTTTACATCTATCAATTCACTTGTGCAGGTAGAAGAAGATTTGAAGCGAATCGCTGAAAAGTTTCGCAATGCAGATAATCAAGATGTTACACTAGAAGAAGGTGCAATTTAACAATTATTTTCACATCAATTGTAAATCCTAACCCTACATCTACAGAACCAACGACATCTTTCCCCTGCCAAGAAGGGTATTATTGAAACGAATATTATTAACCTTAGCAACAACACGCTTACCTACACAGGGACTCCACAGTAATTTCTCCTATTATATATATATAAATCATGCTTAGTTAAATTGATTTGATTTTATAAGGAGCCAAAAACCTCTAAATGTTTATTTTATAATTACATAAATAATCCTAACATCTCCAAAATTTGATATAATGATGCAGTTATTAATAGCAATTAGGGAGATATACACATATGCCAAAAGGAATAGGAATGGTTAAGCGGACTCCATTCGCTTCGATACCGAAGAAATTCATCGGTATTGGTAAGATTGTTAAAAAACAAACAAAAGTGGAGCGCCCTACATTAACCCAAGACAAACAAGAAATTATTGAAAACAAGTTATTATGTTCATTTCTTTCTGAAGGGAAGATATTGATTACTTATTATAGAGATGGTCATTTGCTTACTAGATATGTGACTGTAACTGACATAAATCCAATAAAGAATTTAATAACTTGCACTGATGCATCTTATAACAGAATTTTCCTTAAATTTATAGATATAATTGATTTGAGATAAAAAACATACAGTTTTTCAAATATACCCGGGAATAAAAATGAAAGAATCTTGTATTCTCTAGGTTAAATACAGATAAAGCAAAAGTGTAAGTTCTTGTGAGAGTTAGCAAGATAAAGGCTGTTTGTTTATGTTTTGGACTGTCTGTTATGGTTATCGAATTTACAAATACAAAAGAGGAACAGAACTCAATAGAGAAAGCTAAGGAAGCATTTACCACCCGGTCTAGTATCCATCCACCAAGTAATCTTATCTAACTCTGCATTAGGTAGGACATCGGTTTGGATATAACATAGTCCAGAAATTGGATCAACATTAACGCTACCTTTTCTTCCTCGTTCTATCATAGCTTGAATAGCTTCATCTAAGGAGTTAGTACCGAATCCACCTGACTTAACGTATTGATATCCACCATTAGAACCGCCGTTTCCTCCACCATTCCCAACAGTTTGTCCCGTTAGAGCGTATACGTAGGAAGTAACTCGTCATAGCTCCTCCTTATGGTAATTCCTTTTGTAAATCTTTTTTAAATGTATAATTGTGTAAGAATTTCTAAAACTTTGAATCGAGGTGAAAATCATGAGAAGTTTTGGTTCATTAGTGACCTCTACTATCTGCTCAGTAATTCTTATAATTTGGAATTCCTGCCGAAGCTGTTCATATTCCGCCATTATAAATCCCCCTCTTTTAATTCTTTCACTTTCGCATAAATAGTAGAACGCGGAACACCTGTCATTTTGGAAATGTCATTTACACTCAAACTATTTTCTGTTCTATTAAAGAATAAGTTCATGACCTGTTTTTCATCCTGCCCTTTTCTTCCCATGTGTTTGCCCATCGCTTTAGCCCTTTCTCGGCCTTCAGCTGTTCTTTCATTGATTAAATCTCTTTCAAATTCAGCAATAGCCCCTAGCATAGTGAACATCAATTTACCTGCGGGTGTAGAGAAATCAATTTGTTCTTTAAGAAATACCACCGCTATGCCTCGATCAGCTAATGTATTCACAATCTTATATAAATCGAATATTGATCTAGCTAAACGTTCAATTTTACAAATAACAAATTTATCCCCTTCTCTCATATACTCTAATGCTTTTTGCAATTCTCCTCGATTGCTATTAGCTTCACTGTATTTTTCAGAATATATTTTATCACATCCATAATCTGTTAATATCTCAATTTGCACATCTAAATTTTGTTCTTTTGTACTTACCCTTGCATAACCAACAATAGCCATCACAATCACCTCAAAATAGTCTAAAAGTCCTAAGAATTCTATACTTTTATTTCAGACTATCTTTTAGACATTAACAACTATCTGTTTACAAAGTTTTTAACCTATGAAATCAAATTGTACAAAAGGGTCAACTTTTAGACATATAAACAAGACATTTATTTTCGTTAGTTATGTTCGTTTGTTTTGTTGGACCTTAAATCGAATTGCAACTACATTCTTCGTATTTAATAAGTATTAATTTAGAAAACCCATAAACAAAAAAAGAGTGCTGCGAAGAAGCACACTCATTCAAAGGACTTTACTAATCTCGACGATTATCACGCTCACAGTCATGATGATGGTTACGTCTGCGACGGCATTCATCACAATCGCAGTCACGGTCGCGTCTACAACGACGGTCATCACAATCTCTATGTCTGCGTCTGCAGAACATTAAATCATCCCAAAATCTATTACAATCTCTGCAATGTCTGAAATTACAATTACATCCCATAAATATGATTACCTCCTCTTAACAATAGAATTCCTCATATTCTATGATTAAAAGTTAAAAACAGCTTGTTTATTAGTCTACTTTCTGCATTTTAAAGTAATAATATTATTATCTAATCTTCAAATTGCAAGTCTATTTCACCCCTTATCATCCCTTAACAACAAACAAGACGCCACCAGGATAACGGCAGCGCCTACGATAATTGCTATTGGTTTAATCACTACTTCACCAACAATCCTAATTCACGTAGGATTTCTGAGAACGAATAACCATACGCAAAACCTACAATACGAATTCCTGGAGTGCATCTATGTTCTAAATCTTCATTGTATGTTTTCTTATAATACGCTAGTTTAGAATCAATGTTATGTTTGTCGTTAATAATTACTTCATCGCTAGGAAACCCATCCATTTCAATTTGAACAGCTACATACTCTGCTCCTTCATTTACAGCTTCATTAAAACACTTTTCTAATTCCTCTAATGTTACACCCATCATTAACCTCCTATTTAAATGTCCATTTTGCTCAATAAAAAAGAGCATCCACGTCAGTAGATGCTAAAATATGAGAAGGGGATTTCCCCAATGAGCATTGAATAGGATATAAGCGGTTAGCTTGTCCTACACTATACTATATGATTTCTTTATTAAAATGGTTCATCAAAAAGGGCACCTTATTCAGGTGCCCTTTCGTGAACATAGAGGTAACACTAAAACGCATCAATAAACTTGATATCGTGGTGTCAAGTCATATCATTCTATGCTCGATATTCCCTAATATGCTGAATGGTTAATGTGTAATTTCTATATAACAAAGAAAAAAGCACCCGTTTTGGATGCTTTTTTTGTATTTAATCCTTCTTCTCTTTTACCACTAAAGAGAATACATTGTCCAAATTAATCATACGATCTCCAAATCTGAAGAATCTAGCTTCTCTTGCTTGTATAGAATTTTCTATAGCAGCAACTGTTACTGTCTTTTTATGCTCAATTTCAAATTCGTGTTGTTTACCATCGACTGCTTCTAT
The DNA here is from genome assembly GCF_056401715.1 of Bacillus sp. P4_E1. Lineage (NCBI taxonomy): Bacteria > Bacillati > Bacillota > Bacilli > Caryophanales > Bacillaceae > Bacillus > Bacillus sp. P4_E1. The sequence continues at coordinate 84,701 of NZ_JBFUIV010000023.1, read as the reverse complement.
GCTTATTATAAATTTTTTCATTTACTTATTCCCCACCTCTCCCAATCTATCTATTCGACAGAAAAGAAGAATATCCTACAAAACAAAAAGCCATCACCGAAGTGACAGCTCCTGAAGGGGAAGAGAGAGAACAAATGGCAATAAGTATCTCTTCAAGCCTCTGGTATTCTAGATACTCTCAGTCTTCTCGTTTATACTCCGTAGAATCGGCTACTTAATGTCATTTTCGCCAATGTCGAATTATAAAAGATTTATATCCAGACGCATATGTTTCTTCCTACGCCTTGCTTGAACCAACACATAAAACTGAGGAGAATGTTCAGCTGTATTGGCTCAAACAAAGAGCGGAAGCTCTCTGCTCGTTTAATCGTTTAAGAAGAACAGCCTGACTTATATCGGTGATTGTCGGTAGCAATTACTAATATAATTTAGACTTTCCTTCTTTTATGACATGCAGTTCATTCAATCAAACCATCATATCCAATTGGTGCCGATCTAGTTTTAACATAGAAATCAAGAAATCCACATGACAGGCGTGATTTTACTACCTATGAGTCCACAAATGAAAGGCGGTACGCTTATACACTCAATGAGAAGTAAAATATAAATAATTTCGGGAAGCTCTTATTCCCTCTAGCCTCCGCGTCACCGAGTAACGTTATTATAATGGGAACGCTATCCCCAAAACGTATTCTCTTTTCAAAGAACTGTTTATAGGAATAGCTTATAATTTTCACGTTTTTATTTAGTCCCCCAAAAAGCTCGCATTTTGTTGGCGGTTTTCAGATGATTCCTAGCGCTGTAGCAATCAAATTAACTGCACTCTGCTTCTTCTCATAGAAGTATGTCTTCTTGAGTAATAGATCGTGATAAACATCTGAATCCTTCACTCTCTCGTTTGTCAGGAACTTCCGCTCTACAATATTACGCTCATCTTCATCTAATAAATTGTTAAATGCCTTTTCAACCTGCTGCACCTTCCATTTACTCGTGTTCCTTGAATCACGTAGTTCCGGAAACAAGCTGATTCCTTCTTGCTCCACTTCATTACTAAATCGCATCTTGAGTGCCCTGTATTCCTTTAAAATGCTCACTACTTCCTTCTGTACTTTCTTATCATCGATATCCGGTAACAAAGATAATTGTCTCTCCAAGTTGGAATCCCTCCTATTTCAAATTTTGGTTTTTATATTAACATCAGGTACGCGAAATTTTAATATCTCATTGTTGAATAAGGGAAACATGCATAGCGAGTAGCCCCCACCATCCACTCTGCATGGTTCCGTTATCCATTAAGCCTTTAATAATTTTCGTTTCTTGTTGACCATCTTCTCTTTTGTTGCTTCAATGTTATTCGTTACCTTTTTATGGTCCTGATCAAATTGAATCATGCCATCTATTACCGGTGTAAATCCTTGCTCATCGACGTATTGCAAGTAATCAACTGGTGCTCGTTCCGTCTGATCTACTAAGTACCCATAAATATCAAAGTCTGCTCTTGGTATCGACTTCTTACCTTTTGGCTGATGAGACATCCTTACATAAGATTGAATGACTGATAATGGTACCACGAATACTGACTTGTCTTTGCTAAACTCAATAAGGAAGAAACAAATCGCTCCCATCTTCTCTGCCTTCTCTAGATAATCCAATTGGTGCTGCGCAATGTTCTTTAAATCAAATCGTGTAGCATTCTCTGTAGACTTCGCTTCAAACGCAATAGCTCGTCCCTTATAAACGCCATCATAGTCCACTGTACTTTTAGCTTCATAGAATCCATTTAATACACGGCCGCCTTTACTTTTTAACACCTTCATAGGAGTTGGACACTTGTTTATAAGCGCCACTCCCCCTCTTTGATACATTTCGTTCGATAGATTAATAACCTTATCAAATGCCATTCCTCTGTTTCCTAGTCCCATAGTTATTCCTCGCTTTCTACTTGTAAATTTCTATTTCAATTGAATATTTCATATTTTATTATTTTAATATCCTTTTATTAACTATTATTTTCTAGTTAATCATTAATATACATTGATAAATCAAAGTTTGTAATTTAATTCCTTATATTAAACCCGGAAAAAATACTTTTTAACACTATATTCAAATAACTACATTGGAATTTCTTAGTCTACACATCTATACGTGTTTTGTGTATTATATAGCAAGAGTAAGGTAAGAGTTACTCTTTGCCATTTTAGGAAAGGTTCTGTTGGAGACAACAGGGCCTTTTTTGTTCGAATTTCAATAAAACAATTCTTAAATTCCGTCTTATTTGAAATAACTATATAATGAAACTGATTAAATATTAGGAGTGTTATTAATGTCTGATATAATCCGTCTCTTAATTATCATGCTGCTTGCAATCTTTTTATTTTCTTCCATAATAATGGAGTTTAAAAAACCTCAAAAAAGTATGTTTTGGTTCTCAATTGAAGTCCTGTCTCTCCTCGGTGTTTTACTGCTAATAAAGGAATTTTTCATCAATCATATAACATAACCTCCCGAATAAAAACTTAATATTCCGTCAATACTATAGATGACATTAGATTTTTCTCCTTGTTCCCCCTTGGAGATGAGCAGTTAGTTTTTGCTAACTGCTCTTTTATTTATGACAAAGATAAGATTCTTTAGAATGATTCTTCTTTATTTCTCAATATAAGGAGCCTTGGATTTTCATTAAAACTCCTGTAGTATATGAACAAAGAGTAAGGTAAGAGTTACTCTTTGCCATTTTAGGAAAGGTTCTGTTGGAGACAACAGGACCTTTTTTCGTAAAAGGATTATTTTGTTATGTTTTCTAACAAACTTCATTTCAAAATTTTCAGATCCAGATGAACCTCTAGACGCATACACCATATAATAATTTAAATACTTCTTAATAAAGCAGGTGAAAACTATACCATCTGTTGTTGGAAATCTGGTTGTACAAAATAGTAACGGTTCTTTCAACTTAGGCGATTTTTACAACGTTTCTCCAAAGGAAAATACGAAGGCTTATAATGGTTCAGGATCATCCAATGTTGCTTTTGTTGCCAATACCTTTAGCGGTGTTAGTGCAACAAACACATACGATTCTGATGTTGCAGACCAAAACCAAGTTGGGACAGTCTAGAATTGTTCATTTTTCTCTTCCTCCCCTGAATAAAACTCAATATTCCGTCAATAATATAGATAGGCGATAGCCAGAACTCATTTAATGAAGTCCCTAACCTTTCTCCTTTCCCCCTTGGAGAACCAGCCGAGCAGTTAGCTTTTGCTAGCTGCTTTTTTACAAATACTAATTAATTTATCCAAGCACATTTTGAAAAATCCCGTATGATTTGGTGTATCCTTTCTTTTAAGTGAATGAACTCGTAACGAGAGCACTTTATTAAGTGCTCTTTTCGTGTTTCAAATACATACAAAATGAATTTTTTGTTTAAAACCATCCTTATTTTTAGCTATAGTCTTACTAACACTTTTGTGTTAAAATCCTCTAGAATATTGATCTTTATATTATTTTTTGGAGGATTTATGAATAATCAAAACAACAATGGAACAAACAACATCAGTAGACTATTGGCAATTTTTCTAATAGTATCACCACTATTAATACCTATTGTGCTCCCTACAGCTATAATTGTAGGAATAAAACAATGGATGCCTGATGACGTTGAATATCCAAGTATAATATCACTATTGACATTATGTACTGGATTTTTCATAGTAGGAATCATCTTCTCTTTAGTATTACGAGTATTCAAATTATCTGAGGAAAAGCTAAAAGAATTAGGTTTCTTAGGGTTTACAATTTCAATTGTTAGTACCTTCCTGACGATGTATGTCGGATATTTTTGGCTAGCTAATCTTAATTTTACAACTGTGAAATTAACACCTCATGCTGTATTGATTTTTGCTATTTTATCTACGGTTCTTCTAGAGGCTATCTTTAAATTAATCGATAAATTTGATACCTCCGATGAAAGAGAATCAATAAATTAAAATTCAGCACCCCTTATCCAAGAGCACATACTCAAATGTGCTCTCTTTTATTTTACTTATTAAACTAGCGTTTTTGTTCTAAATGATACCCTCATTCATTAGGACACATTTACCAGTATTTTTACCAAAAAATTCATGATATCGTTAATTAGTCGAGTACGTCATTACTTGACGATTACCCTTAGGAGCCCCGCAGACAATCGGGGTTTCTTTTATTTAAATAAGGATTTTGTTAAAATCTTACATACATTTAGCTTTTGATATATAATGGAAATATCTATATATTAGGAGTGTTAAAAATGTCAGAAACCATAATAATCTGCCTATATATTGTTTTCGGTATAAGTGCAGTATTGGGCTTAATTAAAGAATTAAAAAAGCCAAAGAAAAACCAATTTTTGATTTTATTTGAATCTCTAATTTTGATAGGAGCTATATTTCTAGTAGCTAGTATCTTCATCTAAATTACATAACGAGAACAGCGGAGCAGCTAGCGAAGGCTAACTGCTTTTTTATTAAATAACGCTTTTATTCAGTTTTGTTACCGCATGTCATCACGTTGTTCTATATAGTTCAGTAATTCTTTTGAGCTTCGTTCGATTTCTTTCGTCAAATTCGAAATGCCATTCTCTGCTTTTTCTTCTTCAATATGTCCTTCCTGTGACAAGTGAAACAGCATTTCTATCTTAGCGACCATTTCTGCCGTATACCTTGCGTAGTCTCTTACATGATTAATTCGATATTGGTTTAATCCATGTTTGTATTTCATCTCTCATTCCTCTTTTCTTAACAAAATTTAAATTCGGTCTTACTTCACTCCTATAGATCCGAATCCGTTTTCTCCTCTTTGGCCGTCCACTTCAACAAAACTCGCTGTTTTCACTGGCGCTATGACACCTTGGGCGATACGTGTACCTCTTTCGGTTTGTCCTTTAATAGTCACGCTCACTTTAACAAAATAACCAGTTGGTGTTTGTAAATATGGAACCTTTATCCCTTCCACATTTGGTAATGGAAATTCATGAATTTCGGCAGAGACATTGGGATCTATCTTCTTAACTTCAGCCCACGCACATGCCTAAGTGAGATATGATAAGTTAGCCTTTTTCTCTAATTTGTCATTCACATTTATGTCGTATAATTGTTGGAAAAGTGTTTTATCACTCATCCTATTCTCACGCCTTCACTCTGACGTAATGTAATTCCATCCCACTGCATTTCCTCTTTAACAGCTGCAAGTAATGATTTCTTATCAACCTTTGCTGGTTGTGGAACCATGTATTCCGGTGGAACTACAGCATCTAGTGCGATATCTAAGCTTGCTGGGTTCTTCTGAATACCAACTGTTACGATTGTTCCTTTGATACGCTTTACTTCTAATAAAGTCATTTTCTGATAGAGGTAATCTTTTAAGCTCTTACAATTGTTTTCTACCGCTCTCCTACGTTCTGCTAATCGCTTTTCTTCTCACTTGATAGCTTCTGTATCTGCTTCAAGGTTCCGAATCAGTAGAGCAAGGTTTTGCGCTTTATCTTGAATGCTTTCTTCAATAGCTTGTAATCTACCTTCTAATGCTGATGGACCTACACCATCCTCAATCATCATTTGTAATTCGTTATAGTTATTTGTTAAGTCGTAAAGTCTCATAGTTTATTTCCCACCTAGAATGGCATTCTTCCATACGCTTGACCTGTTAAAACTGTAATTACATAATCAATATCTAACTTTTTAAGCTTGTCCTGTTCTCAGACATCTTTTTTAATTCTTCAACCGCATGAGCCACTTGTTTAGGTAAAAAGTCTGTCATATTCTAACTCCTCCTTGTTCTTAGGAGAAAATACATGTAATTAGCGTAATTACATGTATTTTCTCCAAACCGTCCTAGGGGTAGGGCGGTTTTTTATTTTGTTTTGATATTTCGCACATCGGAATATCCAGGAACCCATTTGCTAGGTGGGGGGTACCATTAGATTCCTGAATATATCAACAAGCGAAGACTTGTCCTATTTTTCATAATTCCGTAACACATATACATGAGTTCCTGTGTTACACTAAGCTCATTCGAAGAAGTAATTCGTTATTTATTGAATCAACAATTCTTAATATCCCTTCCCCTGCCCTAGCTCCCCTGCTAGGGTTTTGTGTTTTCTCTCGACTCTTTTGGGATTTCTAAAAGAGCATGGAACGTATTTCTTTTAATCGTTTCCAACAATCGAAAGCTTCATGAGGCGTATAGCCTTTTTCTTCAACTAATCTCGCTAGCCCAGTGATTATTAACTTTTGACCGAAACTACCCAAATTCAATTCATCTTTATTCATTTTCCATTCCCCTTTGTTCATAATTCCGTAACATCTATATATAAAGTTTGTATGAATTACGTGTTACACTTTGTACATTCCAAGAAGTTCTTATAGAATCGACAACTCGATGATCTTAGTACTGCCCTGCATCCTCTGCAGGGCTTCCCTCATTTATCTAGAGTTATATAATGGTACTTCACGATGACTTTCACGCTTTTATGTAACCCAGAAGATGAGAGAAAGAAAGCTTGGGAACAGTTAGAGATGTATGTTACTTATATGCAAAATAAAAAGAATGGCTAATCAAAGAAGACTACTTAACGTGACAGTCTTCTTTTTTATGTATTTGATTTTCCTTATAAGATTCATCTAGATATATTTTAAAAATATCTTCTGCTTTAATCGGAACCCCATGTTTCAAACCCCATTTCACCGCTTCCCTAACTCATTGCTCTTTCGTCATCATAAATTCCCCCTGCATCCTCTTTGTAGTTTGTGATTTTTTCCGAATATATCAATTTTTACTTAAATTAAGAAAAAAAATTTCCCCAGAAAGCACGAAACGAACGTACATTCTTGTCATCCATGCTGTATTATTTAAATATTTTCTTATTCCTACACTATTATTCAGTAGTTTACATTCAAATCCTCATAAATATTGACTTCAACCAAATTACCCTGATATCCTCAAAATTTTAAACAAAAGTATACATTCAAAACAATATAAATAAAGAAATCGAAAGACTCAAAAATACAAAACTCATATTATATTTTTATAATCTTATTATAAGACGAATATACCTCATAAAAGCATCTACTATTAATAAGGTACTGATACTCATAGATTATTGTCTGTAGTTTATTAATAAACTTCAATAAATAAAATTTAAAAACTAGTATACAAGCACATACATAAATAAAAGAAATGAATATATTGACATTGAACATTTTTAAAAATCTAAAGTAATTTCAAAAAGGAGATTAGATAATATGAGCGAACAATGTCCAATTAATGTACCTTGTCAGGTAGACGGACAAACTCAAACACCATTAAGTGATGCAGCTGCAACACCAATTCTTACTCCAGGAGCACCGATTGTAAAAATACCAGTTGTATTAGCAGAAAGAACAATTCAAATTGTTGTAGAATCCGATATTTCATTAGATCCTCCAGCAGTTGAAATTAAACGTATCTTAAAAAACGTATTTTTAACACAATGTAAGTTAGTTCCTGTAGCATTTACTCCAATACCAGGTACAAATTACCGCCAAGTTACAAGAGCTAAATTATTTGTACAAGGATATATTCGTAAAAATATTGAATATGCAAGTGATGATTGTAATGGAGTTCTATATGACCGCATTGCAAATGTTCCATTTTCTGGTTTTGCAGATTTAACAGCAGCTAATTTTCTATCTCTTGCTATAGTAGCTTCTTCCTCAGACACTACATCTCATTTTATTAATCCGAAAAACGGTGATTTACCACGTTTAGACAAATATTTCTTCGAAAATACAGTTTTTTATAACGAACAACCATATTGCGAATTAGTCAGCGCTCAATTTTTCGAATTAGACTTTTCCCCTTGTCCAACAGATTTAAACGAGCCATTTGATACTCTTCGCGAAAAAATTGTACTAGATCTTACTTTAAAAGTTTTACAAGTACAACAAGTACAAGTTTAAAATAAAGAAGCACTCAAAATGAGTGCTTCTTTATTTTAAACTTGTACATAAGAGGACTTCTTTTTATTCAAAACCAACCTACGTGAACTACTCGCCACTTAGCAAAGCTTGAAGTGGGAGCTTCTCAGTTCCACGATGAAAGCAACCTTTCGTCTCCCTGAGCGTTACTTCGGGGTGTTCCATCCCTAGATGTCCAACGGTTGGACGCTCTTTTGGTACGGTTGATATTTTACGCAGGAACCGAATGGCTTGGTTTTCGCACTTTATTTTCTTCCTGCAACCTCATATATCAAGTTATCAAAGAACTTCATATAGCTAGTTTATCAAAAGTTTTTGGCTATGCCAAACCGAAATTCATCTCCCACCTACAGTTGGGCTACACCCTTCACACGCTTGAGGAAGGAGAATTCTTTCGGGGAATTCATTAAAAAATGAACTGAAGCATGATAAATGAGATATTTTAAAGGAAAACAATTCAAAAAAGATATTTCTACTTTAGGTATGATTACTTTATTTCCAAAAACTAAGGGTTTTGAAATCTTTTTATAAAAAATAAAAAAGGTAAAGGGACCAATATGTCCCTTCACCTTTTCCTATACATGCATTGCTAATTTAAATTCAAGCCATATGCCTTGAGTCAAGTTTATGTTTGTAAATCTTTGCACCAGAGTCGTTTCCGTACCCCCTATTGATTCACTTCTTTTGCTACAAGAGCAGCATAAGCTTCTGCACCTATTTTCGTTAAATGTACGCCATCTGGTTCAAAGTACGCCTTATTTCCAGCACTTGCTGAATACCAATCAACTAACACCACATTTTTGTAAGATGATGCTGCTTCTTTTAGCTTCTCATTCACCAACGATTCCCACGGACGTGGTACCCTCGTATTGATTAATATAATTTTACGTTCATTCCCGATTACTTCTATTAATGATGCTAATTGCTCCTTGGTAAAGGCTCCATTTGTACCTAATCCAATAATGACATTACTTCCTAAATTCCCCTCATTCTTTAGCTGTTCCACAGCAGGGATTGCCTTAGACATTTGCCGTCCTATTTTCGCATCAATCCTAATATTAGGAAAATCATTTTTTAAATACGGAGTAATATCAATCATGATTGAGTCCCCTACAGCTGTAACTGTTAGAGGATCTTTAGGCTGTGCGGGATTCTCTTCTTTTTGTTCTTCTTTATTCTGAGGTGGTTCATCGGCTGGTTTTTCCCAAACTGCAACTGGATGTTTAGCCTGTTCTTCTTGCACTGCTTCCACCTTATCTTTTTGAGTATTCTCCTTTTCTTTACTAGCTGTTGTTAATCCAAAAGTAGCTATCGAAGAAATGAATACTGCACATATTAAAACTAACTTATAACTTAAAGTTAAGTTTCTTATTTTCAAGTTCTTAATCCGAATATTCTTCAATGCGCCTTTTCGGATTGGATTTTCAATAAACTTCCACGAAATTTGTGCAACAATTATAATAAGAAGAAATTGAAGAATGGCTCTTGTAAACGAAAACTCCCCAGTATTTACCTTCGGAGTCGTCAATGTAATAATCGGATAATGCCAAAGATATGTCCCATATGATCGTACCCCCATCCAACGCAGTGGTCTAAATCTCAAAAATTGTGCGATTCTGCTAGCCGGATGAGCGAGGTTAGCGACTAACAAGGCAGTAGCAATTGATAAAAGAACCATTCCCCCACGGTATAGAAACGGCTCATATTGATTCGTCTTCCAAAACATAGTGAGAATGATGATAAGAGCAACTCCCCCAATGATATCAAGAATAAGACGTGCTTGCGGAATAATTTTACTCGCAAGCCTACTGCTTGGCCAAATTAAGGCAAGTGCCGCTCCAATTAGTAAAGAAAAAGCCCGTGTATCAGTACCGTAATAAATTCTACTCGGGTCAGTGCCTGGCTCATATAGGATTGCCATTGCTAAAGCGGAAGCAATCGCTCCTAGACAAATAAATAAGATCATGCGTGATTGTTTTTTTATGTAATAAAACCCCAAACTAATGACAAATGGCCAGACCACATAAAATTGTTCCTCAACAGCTAACGACCAAAAGTGATTTAGCGGGGAAAGCTGACTAAAGCTATCAAAATAAGATAATTTATGATAAATATACCACCAATTACTAAAATATAATAAAGCAGCTAGTGAGTCTCCTCGCATTTTTACAAGTAAAGAACTATGAAAAATTGTAATCCATGCTAAGGTGACGATGAGCATGATAAGCATTCCAGGAAGTAATCTCCTTGCCCTACTGAGCCAGAATTTCTTCAAATCAATTCTCTTATTATTCTTCCATTCTATAGCCAGAATATCTGTAATTAAATAACCGGAAAGTACAAAAAATACAGTGACACCTAAAAATCCACCGGGCATCCAATTAAAATTGATATGATACAAAATAACACCTAGTATGGCTAGGCCCCTTAGACTGTCCAATCCAACCATATAGCGACTATTTTTCTTTAATGGTTCGGGCATTCGCAGTCACCCCCTATATTCATCTAAAAATTCTGCAAATACTTTTACTATAAAAACCTATTAATTTCATTCCCTCTAAAAAGTATGAACTATTTCCAAAATATAAAGATTACAAAAAGATTACAAAACTCATTAACAAATAAACTTACTTTTTATGATTAGATACACAGCAACTAGAATTTTATCACGTTATCTAGTTTCATAAAATAATTTTATACATAAACCTTTAGGTTCTGGTGCAAATATAATCAAATTTGAAAAAAGGGCAATAGATTTTGTTAGGAATCCACTTCCCCTGTCTAGAACCACCCTGGTAAGGTATCACCTTATCTATCATGGGAGAATCTTGATACACATCTTTGTTTATATCTGAAGTAATGTGTTTTCTATCAATTGGTATGTTGGTGCCTGGTTCCCTTTCCGGAAACAAAGATATATTACTAATCTCTAATTCTTTTGAACCGCTTGGCATATCTTTTAAAACAGTAGCGTTATAATAATCAAATTCTCTTCCTGTTTCCCAGCTTCCATCACCATAGAAACTAATTCTCCCCAATCCTTGTGACTTCGCTTTAAAGGTTGCGGAAATATAATCATTATTTGGAACGTTTAATCACTTAAAAACAGCAATAGAACTTTCTCTTACCGTATAGGGATATAAGACTCGATTCCCTCCTAATCTTGTATCAAATACTTTGTATCCACTAGTACCTGTACCATTTGGATAAAAGGCTTCTTCTACATAGGCTTTAGCTGTATTTAAGGATTCTGAAGTACTGTTTACCATCTTATAAGTTAAAGCTTTCACTTCTTCTTCCGTTTCAAATCGGTAAGGGAAAGCACATTCTCCCTCTCCTATTTTTTCGTAAATAATCTCTTTTGTGCCATTTATATAAATATCGGTTACGTCCTTATCCTCTTGCAAAGGCTCTATAATCCCAGATCCCAAAATATCGTCACATACCATGTTTAATAACTGATCCGAAGGTACATCTGTGATAACAACTTGATAACTTAACAAGAAGTTTTTAATGATGGTTTCTACAGGGGCTCTCTTCTCTTTATTCATAAAGGATTCACTTAAAATATCACGATGATTTTTCACTAAAAATACATCTGTTTTTTTCTATTTCAAAGTACATTTTCCACAAAATAAAAACCCTTAAAAACGTTGTCATATCAAGGTTTCCAAGCTGTCACCCACCCCTAAAACATGAAATAAAATTCCCTTCAGAAGATTTGAAGGAAATTTTGTTTAAATAAATATAGCTATGATTATCAATAGTTATGCCGCTGTAATAGAATTTACTAACCGAATAACGAAAAAATGATTAATCCAGCAGGACTACTTAAATTTCCTGCATTAAACTCTCCAACACGTACTGGAGCTATCGGATTCAAAATATCATAAATTTCTACCGTATTATCATTAAAATTTGCTACATAAAGAGTGGTTCCTGTAATAGCTAACCCACCAGGTTCACTTAAATTTCCACCATTAAACTCCCCAACATGTACTGGAGCTATCGGATTCAAAATATCATAAATTTCTACCGTATCATCATTAAAATTTGTTACATAAAGAGTGGTTCCTGTAATTTCCAATCCAGTAGGACCACTTAAATTTCCACCATTAAACTCTCCGACACGTACTGGAATTATCGGATTAGAAATATTATAAATTTCTACCGTGTTATCTCCACTATTTGCTACATAAAGAGTGGTTCCCGTAATAGCTAATTCAACAGGTGCATTTAAATTACCACCATTAAACTCCCCTACACGCACTGGAACTGTCGGATTCAATATATTATAAATTTCTACCGTGTTATCTCCATTATTTGCTACATAAAGAGTGGTTCCTGTGATAACCACTCCTATAGGTTCACTTAAATCGCCACCATTAAACTCTCCAATACGTATTGGAGCTGTCGGATTGGAAAGATTATAAATTTCTACCGTGTCATCTCCATTATTTGTTACATAAAGAGTGGTTCCTGTAATAGCTAATCCAGCAGGATTAGCTAAATTCCCACCATTAAACTCTCCAATACGTACTGGAAATATTGGATTGAAAATATCATAAATTTCTACCGTATTTTCATTGAAATTTGCTACATAAAGAAATTTAAGACTCACAGTTGGACCTGGTCCAGTTGGGCCTGTTATACCTGTTGCTCCCGTTGGACCGGTTGGGCCTGTTATACCCGTTTCTCCCGTTGGACCGGTTGGGCCTGTTATACCTGTTGCTCCCGTTGGACCGGTTGGGCCTGTTATACCTGTTGCTCCCGTTGGACCGGTTGGGCCTGTTATACCTGTTGCTCCCGTTGGACCGGTTGGTACAGAAATTGGTGAAATCGGTGGCAATGTAGGCCCTACCAAGTTAGGATCAAATGACTTGCAGATAGATTTACATTAGAGTTTAATCCGTACCATTTATTTTTCCTCTCCATATATCCCCCCCCTAAAAACACACATTCCCCACGTAATGCCAGTATTAGACAAAGTATTATTTTCTCTACAAAGATATGATATATAGAAGATGTACTATTCCCTTCATAGATTTTTCACTCTAATGAATGTATATCTAATAATTAACCTGCCAAGTTAATTATTAGGAAGACTCACTACATATTGAGTTATGAGATGACCTTCAATTAATTCCATGTAAATTTCAGCTAGTCGAGATCCATCAATTAGCTCTACAATTAATTCTTTCGCATACCGTTTGGCGTTTTTCGAAAAACCACCGGTTGAAACGGCATATCCACGTTTTGCAATATTACTGTGTACAAGTGCGATGGCTTTGTAAGACATATCACTTCACTTAGCCAAGGTATAAATCACCATTTAAACGATTTTCAAAATCTACACCATAATCTCCCAATGCTATTGTTACAACAGTTGTACCGCCGTGATATCGTTCAATCACATCTGCAACTAATGCTTCGAATTCTAATAGTGTTTGGCGAATAAAAACAGACGGAAATTTTTCATTTTCTTATGGATTCTGGTGCAAAAACGTACAATGAATTACAACAATTACTAACGATTGCATAAAATCCATCTGCAATCATACCAACTTTTTATCTGTCAAGAAACTTTGCAAAAGAACCTTCGTGCTTACTTTTTAAAATAAGCAGCACCAAAGTTTTCATTAAATCTCTTACACCAAACAGAAACCGAACCATATGTACTTACATCTATCCCTTCAGGAATTTCATAGTTTTGGTTGCCTTTGTTTCCCTTTAATTTTCCTAATTCAATATACTGATGATTTTTAACATCTTCATTATTTTTCAAACGATCTGTAGGAACTAATACTACTCGCACATCTGGCCCGTTAGATGTTGAAAAATTAGAAAGTCGTAAAATACGTTTTCCATCCGCTAATTGATGGATTATTGCTGTTCCAGTTGTTTCATGGACACCGTTTTGAAACTGACCTGCACTTATAACTTGAACTTGATCTTGAACTTGATCTTGAACTTGATCTTGAACTTGATCCTGAACTTGTTTTGTTTTCATTGATTGCATTTCCGTCTGTGGCAATGCTTCATTCACTTTCTTATCAATAAATAATTTCTCCGGTCGGAACAAAGACCATAAAATTAACACGAGAATTATGGAACCACCTATAAGCCATACATATTTTCTTTTCATAAAGTAAAAAAACCTCCTGTAACATACTGTTTAGTAGTATGTTAACAAGAAGGTCTTTCATTTTTATAACGTAAATGTTACAAAAGTCTTTCAGCGGTCTTATTTTTTTCTGATGTGATGGGAAGAGTAAACCAAAATTCACTTCCCTGCTTACCATCTGCGCGATTCCTCACACCAATTTCCCCTTTGTGCATTTCAATCAATGATTTTGCAATGGCTAGTCCAAGACCGGACCCTCCAGATTGTGAACTTCTTGATTGATCTGTCCTAAAAAATCGTTCAAATACGCGTAGTTGGTCATTTGGAGAAATTCCTTCTCCTTCATCACGCAGAATGAACTGGACTTGTTGATTTTGCTTATTTTCCTCTACAATCAACTCAATTGTTCCAGAGACAGGGGAATATCGAATAGCATTATCTAATAAATTACCTATAACCCTTGCTATTTTACACAGCATAATTAATAGTCGGGGTAATCTATCAGGAACCTGCAATTGTAAATCAATCTGTTTGTCTTCTAATAAGACAGAATGTGACTCTAATACATCTAATAGAACTTTATCTATATGTGTGAAACTTGGATAAAAATCTACTTGTTCAAACTCTAACTTTGAAAGTTCAAATAGGTCATTGATTAATCCACTTAATCTTTCTATTTCTTTTAAGATCGTCGCTAAGTATTGCTTTCTCATTTCAGGATCTTCAATCAGGTTATCTTGTAACGCTTCTATCATCAATTGTATGCTAGCCATAGGCGTTCGTAAGTCGTGTGAAATATTCGTAATTAGCTCCTTGCGGGCTTTTTCCCCTTCTTCTAACTGAGTAAACCCTTCTTCTAATTTTTTTGCCATCTGTTGAAACGATGTTGCTAATTCTTTAAACTCCCGTGGTTCTTTTCCAATTATATACATTGTTTCGAATTGTCTATCACTAAATTGCTTCGTTAATGTCATTAAATTTTTGATAGACCTCATGATAGGGCGTGTCATTAACCAGTAAATAAACGTTGAAATAATCAGTCCTACAACCGCAATTACTGTTAATAACCGTGTTTGTTCCGGTTCAAGTAACATTTTCGTCTCACTATACCATATAGCAATTACCAGGATACTGGTACTTAATAAATTCATGAGTAACAATTGAATACGTAATCTCATGATTCATTTCTTCCATTTGGCTCAAAGCGATATCCTATACCCCAAACTGTATGAATCCAATGATTCTTTATCGTATGCTTCTCGAGCTTTTCACGCAAACGACTCACTAGCACAGTAACTGTGTTTGATGCCCCTTCATGTCCAAAATCCCAAATTAGTTCAAGAAGCTGCGAGCGAGAAAATACTTGTTTTGGATGTTTTGCCATGACATAAAGTACCTCAAACTCTTTCACCGTCAACTCCACTTCATTTTCACAAACAAGTACACATCTTGTCTTTGGATATATTTTTAAATCTGGAAATTCTATCACTTCCGATAGGGATTCTTTTGCTTGTATCGCTACCTGGCTGCCTCTTCTTAGTATAATTTGAACCCTTAATACTAATTCACGAGGGGAAAATGGCTTTGTTAAATAATCATCTGCTCCCATTGTTAAGCCTAAAATTCGATCCCTTTCCTCCCCTTTAGCGGTTAACATAATAATAGGGACATTTGATTGTTGACGAATTTCCCCACATAGTTCCCATCCATCTTTTTTCGGCATCATCAAATCTAAAATAATTAAATCTGGTTGATGAGTAAGAAATAAATCCCAACCTTCTGTACCATTTACAGCGGTATATACTTCATATTCTTCTCTTTCTAAATACCGTTTGCAGACTTCTCGAATATTTTCTTCATCTTCTACGATTAAAATTTTTTTCATATATTAACCTCTCTTCTTTTCACCAAAAATACAAAAATTTCTCTTATATGCTTTCATCTAATAAATATGTAACCCCCCTACTTAAGTAGGGGCATCACGCTTGGCTAAAAGCCGACGAAAATTCGTTACAACAAACAAAAAAATAAACTTATAAGGCTAAAGTTGATACCATCTAAAGACGGTGGTTTTTAACCACTCGTTTTGAAAAAAATTTGGATATGAAGATATAACAACTGATTGTATCACTAAATCAGAATCTCAAACTTCGATCTCTTAATGACCAAAAACCCTAAAAACTATATAATCCAGATGATAATTTTAACATTGAGTTATTTACATGACTAGATAAATAATCTTAATCGTGGTATTTATCTAGTCATACAAACAGAAAATTAAAATCGGATTTTTTACGAAGATTATATATTTATCCTGTCAGAATCGACTTTATGATGTAACTGTTTCCCAAAATCTCTATAATCATAAGATTGTATCTTGAAAAGGTCTATATAAGACGCTACTCTGCATAATAAACCTCATATTCATTATATACAAATACATAATAATATATAAAAGCTTACAATCTGATAAAAAGTCATTCCGATATATAGTTCTACAATAATAAAAAATCCTAGAAAAAAAACAAATCAGTGTGCCCCGATTCTATATCGAAACACACTGATAGCTTCGTCTTCTTAGAAATGTCCACTTTACAGAAACAAAACCAATATTTAACTAAATTAGTGTCCAGTAAATATTAACAAGTCCAAAATCAACCTACATTCGTATGTCTAACTTTTTAGGTGCAGTTTATTACCGGTGTTTTTTATAACTTTGCAACAAAACCGTTCCCTTTTACTTAGCTTTTTCGAAACTCCATCTATCTAAAATCACATTACCATTACCAACAGGATATACCTGCACATCATTACCATATGTCACATAACCAGATCCACCCTTATCCAACCCTATATTGTTACCATCAGATTGTAGGTTCCATTCTCTCTGGTAATCATAGCTGCCTGGGCTATGTGTATGATTAAATTTAAAAGTACTTGCATTTTGTTTTTGGTCAAAATGGATATAACCATTTTGAAGTTTTAAATATTCATAGCCTGAATAAGCACTATTTTGAACTTTAATATGTATATCTTCCCCTTTTTTGATTGGTTGTCCAGGTTTAGGCTGCCCTTTTCTTTCAATAATTACATTAACTGGTTGAGTGTAATTCCCACCATACGCAAGATATTGCCATTTATCATTTCCTTTATAACTAAGCACAGGATTTCCACTAGCCTTCAGAGTATAAGGAGTTCCTTCTACAATAAGTTCGTCGCTGAATCGATGGGTCAAATAATTTTCATATTCTTTATTATACGTAACAACTGTAGAGATTTTTTGTGTCGGAAGTTTCTTTTGTGCATCATTGATTTCAAATGTAACTTTTTGTGATGGATTGAAATCATTCAAACTTACAGCTTCTTTAGACTCATATACGTTTCCTTTTCTCAATAATGTTACTTGTTGTGTTTGTTTGGATTTTTTATTTTCAAAAGAAACAGAGACTTCATTACTCGCTCCGAATAAGCCAGGTACGACTGCTGCATAAAACTTTTTCGTAAATGGATCATAAGCACTATATGACAATTCCGGTTGCTGAATTTTTGTGAAAACACCGACTTTTGCGCCTTTCGAAACATAAGATTTTTTAGCATTTTCTAGATTCTCTTTCGCAATGATAACTTGATCTCCTCTGCTATTATCTATAAATTCATTTATCTTTGTAGAATCTACTTTAACATGCTTCAGAACCTCGTTAAACGTTAAATTTGTATCACTACCAACACCTTCTGGTGCATACATTCTAAACTTCGGTTTGTTCCCGATATCAGTCTCTAGTATTGTAGTCGAAGCATTTACACGAGATTCAAATTTTCCTGAATCTCCTAAATTCATAAATTCTCCATCTTTCTCAATATACAATTCCATTGTACTCGTAGGTAGTACTTCAACAGAAAGAATTGCACCTTGTTCAACAGCTTTCAATTCATCTAACGACAAGTAAATATTTACATCTGCTTGATTATCTACACTGTCTATCAATACTTCTGTTGTATTTCTTCCACCTTTTTCTGTACTTAACTGATTTGCTTTATAACGATCTTGTGTTGCCTTTACTGTACTGATAATCTTGTCCCCTAAACGAATGTTAAAATGAGGAGAAACATTTTGAGCAGACGCCGTCCCTGTATTTTTATATTCTAACTGTAAGCTCACTTTTGCTGCTTTTGCTGAATCAACAGTTTTTGCGGTAGACCAATCTATATTAGAAGAATATCTTTCGGTATCTGTTGATGTTTTCGAGTATCCATAGCTTACATTTAATGAGGCCTTCCCAGAAGGAACAGGACCGGCTGCGGAACCTTCCACACCACCTTCGACACCTGCTCCTACACCAAACGAATGTTGTGTCGATACACTTTTTTCCCAACCTTTATCAATGGACCCACCGTTTGAATCCGTAATGGCCGCAAGAGGAGTAACCCCAATACGTTTTATACCAACTTGCAAATTCGGTATATTTGCAACCATTGGATTAAACTCAGTATCAGAGTTACTGCCATAATACTGAACTTCATATGCATCTGTAAAAGGATCTCCATCCGAATTCGCGCTCATAGGATTTGTAATAAATTTTAATTTATCTTTGTCTCGCTCTGGATCCCATGCCTGTGCTTCATTTTTCCCGGTTTGTCGATTGAACTCAATTTTATAGCCTTTTATTTCTAAGTCGTTAGAAATACCATCTTGATCCCAATCGTTATTTTGTATTTCAATTTTTTCAGTAGACATCTTTCCCTTTTTTCCATCAGTTCCATAGATAAGATCTTTTCCTTCTTTTGCATTTGCATCCTCTTTGAACATTTCAATTGTGCTTCCTGCATTCGGCTGTTTTATATCTGCTAAAGCAGGATATGCTAAGGTCAGTGCCATCGATACACTACCTAATACACTAAGTGCGGGCTTCAATTTCTTCATTTTTATTTTTCCTCCTTGATTTTTAGGTAAGTTAGAACACCTACTATTAAGAACAACTTCATCATATCTAATATATCTTTCATTTCTCTCTCATAAGTGTTACAAAAGTCTTTCATAAGTATAAAAAAAATCTTTCATACATCTATTACTGGTTCTGGTGCAAATATTTTTTGAAGATATAAAGAAGTAAAGAGATTCCTAACTGAATCCGCTTTTATGCTGGAATACCGAATAGTTGATGAATGAGGTTCACTTGATTTTGGACAGACTTCTCTTGAGAGGTTTGTCTTTTTTCATCATATGCATGGCTTCAATCCCAGCAAGAATCCATTTGGCAGTCCGAAAGGACTTTAAACTTAACATAGTACGTATGCGTTTCTTGATAAAGCGGTGATCCTGTTCCACAATGTTATTTAAATACCGAATTTGCCTCAACTTCACACCTATCGGCATGCTTTTTTCTTCATGTAATGCTTTGATAGCAACAGGATATGCTGGGTTCTTATCGACTGTAATCACTCGAGGTGTTACGGAATGACAGGAGGCCAAGGCTTTCTTCAAGAAGCGCTTGGCTGATTTAGCATTTCTATTCTTGCTCAGATAAAAATCGATGGTATTTCCTTCAGAATCCACAGCACGATACAAGTACATCCATTTCCCTTTGACTTTTACATATGTCTCATCGCCTCTCCAAGAATCCTTGGTTTTCTTTAAATAGCGTCGAACTCGTTTGTCTAACTCAGGGCTATATTGATGTACCCATCGCATGATGGTAGTGTGAGCAATGGACAAACCTCGCTCCTCCATCATTTCCACTAAATCACGAAAACTTAGATTGTACCGTAGGTACCATCTTACTGTTAGCAAAATAATATCAGGCTGATAGTGCTTCCATTTGAACGAATTTTGCCTATTCACACTGAACACCATCCCTTTTCTAGATTGATAGTATCAGTATGGCCAAGTTTAAGAGATTTTTTGCACCAGAACTCAACTAAGTGATACTCAAGTTTATGAATCTCACTCTCTATTTTTTTGGTTACGAATATCACCGATAAACAACGTTTGCTAAATAATGTATTACAATGACCTAGTTTTACACGTATCTAGGCTGAATCCCATTATAATTCACGTGAAATTTTCAGGAATGTCGGGTTCCCTTATTCATATTCCAAAATGTTACAATATTGGTCAAGCACGTTATAGTTAAATCGTTCACTTTTCGCCATTTATTAAACTAACGGGCAGGATATGTTAATCAATTCGCGAATACTTCAAATAATCATTAGCAAAGATTCTGCATGAACCATAAAAAATGGTATCCTTAAAAAAGTGAAGGGGCGGCATAGCCTTATGAAACTAGGACATATAATGATTTTCGTCAATGACATGACAAAGGCGAGATGGTTTTATTCTGAATTGCTGGGTTTAAAAACATTGTTAGAGCAAGAAAATAAGCTTGTATTTGCCCTTGACGGCTGTCAGCTTATAGCTTTTAAGTGTGAAAAGACCAAAGAAATTGGAGATTATTCAAACGAGGCTAGAACAGTTTTGGTGTTTGAGGTCGTATCTGTTGAGCAAACTTATAAGGAACTGAAGGAAAAGGGTATTCAATTTTTGCATGATAAACCTACTCAAGGGCGATATGCTGCTTTCGTAGATCCGTTTGGTAACGTGCATGAAATCGCTGAATCGTTCGGATGAGTCCCACGGCAACAATTCTTTCTTTTTCGGGCCATTTATAAAACCTTTAAAACGATATGATAAAACCGTGATTTAAAAGTATATAGAGTTGAAATATGTAAAGAGAAGCCCTTTAAATATGTTCCTTAACCTTATTTTTATCACCGTTTATATGTGTTCTGTAAACAAATGTTGTTAAAATCACCTCAAAAAGTTAACGGAATTCCAGTTCTGTTAACTTAAAATGACGGGTGGTCCCAAAAAGCAGTAATCTTTGCCGTGCCCCTTATAGAATAAAAGTGTCCTAGCAGTTCAAGATATTGATCCCTATTGTTTGTATTAAATTAGTTTGTTTTGCCTATAAGGGGTACCGCCACATCGCCATCAACTTAAGCATTTAGGCTATTTTTAAAGTTAAAAGCACGTTACTATTCTTTTATATTAACGGGAAAGAGTGACGTACTTTTTATGCATAATTTCAGTGTACACAATGACATTATTTTTTGCACCAGAACCGGATAAACTACTGGTGTGCTATATTAATCTCCACTTTCCTCGTTATTACAAGCTAATAATGGTTCGTACATCATTATAGCGTGATTCTCCGTTACATATTGATCTTCTACAAACTGTTTCTGTTGGCTATATACTCTACGTTGAATAACATTATGTCGTATATAACCACCCCAGTATGCAGATTGGATTGAGTGTTCTTTTTCATAAACTTCATATTGATAAAGCTGCGGATAGGCTGTTCTCCATTCACCAACTAAATGTTTATCTGTGATATAAAGGTGAAGTTGATACGATTGGTCCGTTTCATTTTTAATTTGTAAGTCCAAATAGTTATAGGAACAAGTCGCTCCGCTTCCAAACGGCTGGGTCCGCTTGGAATCAGGAAAGACATCAAAGCTATGACGATATCGCTCTGTTACTGTCAGTGGTGTATGTAAGGTCATCCAATATATTAAATTTGAAAGCTGACAAAGCCCTCCTCCAATGCCTGCTTGAAAAGATCCATAGTGTAGTATCATACCTTCTACATACCCTTTTCTCCTAGTAGGCTTACCTATTAAACGCCAGTAAGAGAATGTTTCTCCCGGTCTAATGACGATACCATCTAGCTGTTTAATGGCAATCTTTAAATTAACAACTTTATTCTGTTGATACCACATATCTACATCCTTGAGCTTACGAAGTAGTATCGTTCGGTGCTGAATCGCTGTACAGGGTAACTTTTCTTGTTGTAAAGTTTTTGCGTATGTTTTTCCGTCTGCTAACCACTGGATGTACCTCTTTGTAGAGTAATACCATGTTCCTAGCATAATACGATACTTAGAACGCTGTTTAGGACGTAAGTTCACTATATTCATTTTATTTCCTCTCCTCTCTCTATCGTATTTATAAGTGGTTGGAAGCATATCTCCTTCTGTGTATTAGTAGGAAAACGAGCACCCTTTCGCTATGAATAAGAGTGCTCGTTTTTTCTTTTATGGATAATTCTCGAATCGTTATAGTCTCTCCTAGTAAGCGAAAATTAAATCCACTTCTTTGAAATGCCCATTTTATTCAATAAAAAGCAGCCTTACCCACTTAATGTCAAACGATTAACTACACCTCCAACGGTTAGATGCGCCCTAAAAATTAGAGGAGGGTGTAGTTTTTTTATAAAACAGCTTTTAAAAATTTAATCCAAAGAGTTTACCGCAACTTGGAATTGTCCTGTAGATCCATCATCATTTGAAACGTAAATTTTATATGTTCCCACCGGTAATGGAGATAAAGCATTCCGCACATTTGTAACATTAATTTTTTGTTCACCCGGTTTTATATAACCACCAACGATGGGCTCCTTATTTGGACCTTTTACGCTATATCCCATTTTATTTTGACCATTATTTTTTATAAAAAAGCTTAAATCTGTACTCCCCTTATATACAAAAGAAGTTACAGCCTCTCCAGTATAATCCAGTGTTTGAGTTAATAATAGGTCTGTAGGAACATGTTCAATTACATTGATTGCATCATTTGATTTTTGTACCTCTTCAGCATAAGCATTATTACCTAACACGCCAAATGTTAATGCTGAAATTACTCCACAACTAACTATTAATTTATTTAAATTCATTTTAAGTTCCCCCTTGCTGTTTGTATTACATTACCATCATACATTCTTTTTAAGAGGATTTTAATGTAATGATTCATATCTTTAAAACGGTATATATTAACATCCATTCTTTAATCATTATGAAGAAGTATTATTCGCTTAGTACTTTCTCATTCTCCACGATCATTTTACTTTACTTTTCTTCTTTATCATTTTAGCCAAGAAGACTCCCTCCTCAAAGAACGTGAAGTGATGAATACGAAAAAATGATCACCTAAATCTACAAAATTGGCTCCTTCCCCATTTATTAAGTCCCCTTCAAAGCTCTTTTCTTCAAGTAAACTTTTTAAAGTATATTATTATCAAATAAATGTATCACAACAAAAAAAAACGAAAAATCACATAGTTATTTCATAAGTAAACAATTATTTTGGCCTGAATATAAGTACTTATGCTGAATTTTTATGGTTCTGGTGCAAAAAGATGATAAATAAAAAAGAATCAAGGATTCCTAACGGAATCACCTGTTAAGCAGTTAATCCAAACACCTGGTTGATAAAAATATTCTGATTTTGGACAGACTGGTCCTGCAAATCAATTTGTTCTTTTTTGACCATATGCATGGCTTCAACACCACTCAATATAGAGCGTATACATTTTTTAATAAAACGATAATCTTATTCTACTATGTTATTTAAATATTTTATCCTTTGGATTTTGGTGCCTATTGGTATCCTTTTTTCTTTCTTCAACTGTTCGATAGCAATTGGATAAGCAGGGTTCTTATCAACCGTGATGATACGAAGCTTTGAGACATGAAAAGACCGCAAGGCTTTCTTGAAGAATCGCTTTGCAGCCTTATGATTTCTAGATTTACTCAAATAAAAGTCAATCGTGTTTCCTTCAGAATCAACAGCACGATATAAATACATCCATTGTCCTTTTACTTTTATATATGTTTCGTCCACTCTCCATGAATTCGTTTGTTTGAGATGACGTCGAATTCATGGTCCATATTGATGTACCCATCGCATAATAGTTGTATGAGCCAGGAATAACCCTCGTTCCTCCACCATTTCCACCAAATCACGAAAGCTTAAGTTGTACCGTAGGTACCAACGTATAGTTAACAAGATGATGTCTGGCTGATAATGTTTCCACTTAAATAAATTCTCCTTTTCCATACTGATTACACACCTTTTATAGAGTAGTACTATCAGTATTTCCAAGTTTGATAGACCATTTTCATCTACTTCAAAGTTTTTGCACCCGAACCGAAGTAAAAGAATTACCGAAAACAGGATCTTCTGTTGGGATTGATATGGGATTAAAGGATTTTGCTATTCTTGCAAATGGAACTACATACAAAAAACCTAAATTCTTTCGTACATTAGAAAAAAATTAGCGGAAGCACAACGCATCCTTTCCAGAAGAGCGAAAGGTTCTTCGAACTGGAATAAATAACGTGTGAAAGTGGCACGAGTCCATGAACATATTACTAATGCAAGAAAAGATTACTTGGATAAAATCTCTACCGAAATCATCAAAAACCACGAAGTAATTGATATTGAGAATCTACAAGTAAGTAATATGCTGAAAAACGGGAAACTTGCCAAAGCAATCAGTGAAGTATCTTGGTCACAATTTCGAAATAAGTTGGAATACAAAGCAAAATGGTACAGGAAGCAAGTTGTAGTTGTCTCAAAAACATTTGCTTCTAGTCAGCTATGTTCAAATTGTGGTTACCAAAATAAAGACGTTAAAAATCCAAATCTTCGTGAATGGGATTGTCCTTCTTGTGGCACACATCACGATAGAGATATTTACGCAGGACTGAATCTTAGAAACGAAGCGATTCGTCTCTTAACAGTAGGGACTATGGAGATAGCCTACCGCTAGGTTTCCGTACTTAGGAATCTCCCACTTCAAACAGTCCGTTAGGACGTTAAGTGGTGAGTAGTTCAATTTACTGCTTTTTTGGAGTATTGATAGGATTGCTGTCATAAATCACAAAATAAAAACACAGAAGTTTGTCACCTCTGTGTTTCTTCGAATTTTCTCTGATTGATTGCTCGATAAAGAGAACCTTGTGATACCACAAGAACCTTACTCACCAGTAATCATAAACAACTGGGACATTAACTTTTCCGGTGTGATTCAGCAGGCGAATACGGTACTTCATGGGCAATTTGCTCCAGTTGAACCGATTTGACCAGGTGATTCCGCTTAATACGGAATAAATAAAGAAAAACCGACTTAAATTACAGAGCCGGTTTCTTTTGTTATTTCACATATACATTGGCTACATTTATCTCTACATTAGATATTTATATTTTTCTTCCTGTCCCACAATTTTAATTGGGAAAGGTTGAAAAAAATGATTCAAATCAAAGTAACACCTGAAATGCTAGAAGAAGCTGCTAATCGTGCAAGTAATACCAGAATCACATTAGAATCTATACATAATAATTTATGTAATGAAATTGATCATTTGTGTTTTCAATGGATTGGTGCCTCTAATCAACAGTTCATTCAAATGTTCAATGATGCGAAACCAAAAGCTTTTACATCTATCAATTCACTTGTACAAGTATAAGTAAATTTGAAACGCATCGCCGTAAAATTCCGTAATGCGGATAATCAAGATTTTGAACTTTCACAAAAGCAAACTTTTAAATATATAATTACTTCAAACATCATATAGAACCAGGTTTATCTTATCTGGACAATAATAGCTTAGTCCCCCACAACGAGAGAGGGGAACATTTACATTTCCCTTATTTATTTTACCACTTGAACAGATGCTGGTTTCCAACCCTGATTCTCTACCCAATCAATATCAACCTTATATTTTTTATTACTTTGCTTATCCCGTACATTACCGTAGGCTTTATTATTACCATTATTCCCAATAAAATCGAAAATCAATTGGCTCTCTGGAACATCAACAGCATAAGAAATTGCTTTTTTCATCTCACTCCAATCTGCTGTTCCTTCTTTAAATTGCATTGCAGGTTTTGCTCCTTGCTCTGTACCAATTGGCTTCCAAGAAGGATTAGTTTGAGAACCCTTTTCTTGAGATGCCGTTTTTTCTCCCTCTTTATTTTCATTTTCGCTCGTTTTTACCGATTTTTCTGCTTTTTGTTTCTCTTCTAACAGTGCTGCTTCTCTCTCTTCACGTTTCTTCTCTTCTAACAGTRCTGCTTCTCTCTCCTCACGTTCCTTCTCTTCTAACTGCGCTGCTTCTTTCACTTCACGTTTCTTCTCTTCTAACTGCGCTGCTTCTTTCTCTTTATGTTTCTTCTCTTCTATCTTTGTTGCTTTCTTTTCTTGAGCAATTGCTTTCTTTGATGTATCAGAAGGGGAAAACAACTGGTATGTCACTATACCAACTGTCACTAATACCAAAGTAAATGCAATATTAAAAATCACCTTTTTACGACGATTTTGTTGTTTTTCTTGAAACCTGCTTCCTTGTCCCATTTTTTAAACCTCCGAGTTTATTTTCTCTTCTAATCTTTATGCATTATYCTTATAATTCTTAATATTTTCATTAAACAATGGAAATGAATTACAATTCCCATACAAGATTTCATATCATAATAAAATTTGTGTTGTTTCAAGCATCTGACATATGTTATTCAAAAATATTTTAATACATTAAAAATTGATAAGCATCTGTTCGTAAGAAACCTTCAATTTTATTCAAAGGTGATTCCAATTACGTCCACATTAGATCTCCTGTAGAAATCTTTTTAACAATTAAGCCCCTTCTYCCCTTATTTATAATTTTCAAATTAAACTGCCCTCTATGGTACAATAAAGAWGTGTTGTTTTCTACTGGGGTATGTCGTAAAATCAAAAGGGATTTTATCTCTTTTACCTTTTTTTCAGAGTAACTTTCACCACTAGGAGACTCTATTATTCCTAATGTAATCTTTAATTCGCTTTCATCAAAAATCCAATCTTTATTAAGTTCCCTTATCTTTTGTATAAAGCTTCTTTTGGTTTTTCCTATATAGATCAATGTTTCATTCTTAGCATATACTCTAGAGATTGCAAATATTCCCTTCTTAAAAGCTTCTTCTCTATTATAAAAATCATTTAAACTATACAATCCATACCATTTAATATGTACTGTTTCTATTAAMCTCACCTCATTTTTATGATTAATATTATAATTTCTGAATGTTCAAATTATTATGGATACATAGCCTTGATTACTTGAATTATAAATAGTGCTTTTCAATAATACATTTTATTATTACTAATTTCAATAATGAATATGTACATATKYAKTATTGRATGGCYGCAAAAAAACATGGGAATTTAATTCAAGCCCTATATCAAAATGAAAATAAAAAACACCTGTGATATACACAAAGTGCTTTTCTCTTGTCAATTTATCTATTTTCTTTTTATAACYCAAACTCCTTCGAATCGTACTTTTCTAGAGTTTGCTGCAATTCATTTTTTTCATATGGAATATGTTTATCTGTCTGTAYATCTTCAACATTTTCTCCACCYGCTAATAATCTCCTGTACTTAAAAGAGTGCCCTGTTAATAATGGTGTAATTATGTTGTATGGCCCTCCTTTTGTTTGATTACTTGTATCATAAAACAAGTATCTGAAGCTGATATGTGGTCTACTTTACTGATAAAAATAACAAATAAAAAAGGAAACCTGCATGTTCGTTATAGTGATTTTCATGTTATATATACTYATRTAAATTYATTAATATGCAATATTACATATTAGGTTCCTGTATCTTCATGATATTGATGTATTTAWGATACTTWTATSTTCATATTTAGAAAGGAATACTATTGTACGTTGAAAAGGCGGAGTCTCTTTGAAGACTTCGCCKTTGTTTATATAGGGCATGAATGGTCTCGATACCTTTTATCGTACGTGAAGCATGACGAAGATTTTGAAATCCTGCAGATTTAGCAAAACGTCTCTTGACATGCCTATGATYCTGGTCAATAAGATGGCTAAAATTTTTGATTCTACAATGGATTRTAGTTTGATAAACCGAGAGACCCTTTAGAATAGAAATCACTTTTGACACAAAACAATGATTTTATATGGTGTAGTTTGAGCTGGTATACTCATTGTTGTAAAACTATAAATAGCTATTAAATTTCGATTTACAAGATTACCTGTAAAGAATTGACCATTTGTTAATAAAATTTGAGTAGAAGGAGAAATATTTAATTTTAATTTTCCATCACTACTCTCCAACTGTTCATTAAAATAGTCTACTTTTACATTTTGATGCGGTGTATATTTTGCCATAACAATCGCTTGAAATTGTGGTGGGAAAATRAGAGGAGCAGGAGCGTTRGCATCGTAAAACCCAGTTACTTTATCTCCTACTACTACCGTTGCATAGTCGATAAAATACGTATTTGGTTTTACTACAAAATTTATTAGATTCCCATAACCATTATCTACGGACATTAATTTATTACATCCTATWTCTTCGTTTRAYCCTGTKACAAAATCGTTAATCATAGTTATTGTACCATCAAATGATTGAAATTTTTTCATTCAAATACCTCTTTTGTTTATATAATTAAACCYCTATCGTTACTCTATAATTTTTAAAAACATGTAAATGAAATAATCCTTCTCGTATCAATTCCAAAAATAACCCAAAACCTACCGTTCCATCTAAAACCAGCAACAGACCTTGGTCCTACAAAAATYGGGAAATACCAAAAYTGTTCACCATTACTAAGCCATATATAAGTATTTCGAAATAAACATAATGAAATTGCTCCTGGATCAACAGCAAATGGTGAAGCAGTTGATTGTTGAGGAATAAATGATGGGGGAGGAGATGTTGGAGCTTGTGAACTTTGCTGTCCTGGAAAACTTGGTACACCCGGAAAACCTGGCATTCCAGGTATACCTGGAATCTGAGGACCAGGGAATTGACGATCGAAGCATTGATCATAATTTATATAAGGAAAATATATTGAATYATTATACATTTAAAAACCACCTCTTTMTTTTTAAAACCCTCYAAATTATTAATATGTAATGTTGTTCGTATAGGAAGCTTATTCGCTTCCTATACGAACAAYATTTTAAACAGGAAAGTATACCTATACCCTTTTTTTTCGGTATGGGGTAATGGAAATTCCAGTGTCATCTTTGCTACTACGCCCTGTTACCAATCAAACATGCACAATGTAGAAATGAACCATAAAAATTTCTTCATCGTATGCCTCACTCTCTTCTTGTTTTTCTTCCCCTACATCATAACGGGATTGGAATCATTGTTGGAAAAACGATCGATTTCTATGATTTAGCAACGATTTATGTATAAATCCATTGCTTAACTCCTCCACTCTTTCAAACGGGCTTTTTATGATATGTATGCAGGATTCCCCCTTACATGTAACGAAACCCCAATAGGGAAACATTCCACCAATTACCATACCCATTTCATACCATTACATTTTGGGGGTTAACCAGGATGAAAAAAAAGAAGTTACAAAAATCAGCACTTTCTTTTACCCTACTCTTTTCTTTAGGTGTTTCTTCTTTTCCGCTTACAACAGCTATTCATGGGGATACACAAGGGACACAAACTGCAGAAAAGAAACAAGTCTCATTAACGGAGCGTACGTCTTTATTTTTTGCATATCTCCAACAAGGTAAATATGCAGAGGCACTCCAGTTGACGTCTGTAGCTTTTCAATCCAAGTTTACGGCAAACATATTACAAAGCTGGTGGATACAAAGTGGCGGGAGCAGAATTACAAGCATGGGAACACCTGTTATAAAAGAACGAAACTTGGTCCATCAAACGGTTGAAATTCCAGGAGCTATCGAAGGAACTACTATTCCACTACTCCTTAAATTCACGCCTGGCGGCAAAATTGATGAGGTTGACGTAAGGACGGCGCCAGAGAAATCTTATACCATCCCGCATCCTAGCTATGACCAACCTGATTCCTACCAAGAACGAGAAATCGTCATTGGAAATGCTACATACCCGTTACCAGCCACATTAACGGTTCCAAAACATAAACCTGGCGAAAAAGTACCTGTTGTTGTTCTTGTTCACGGTTCTGGTCCGCAAGATCGTGACAGTACATTTATGGGAGCTAAAATCTTTAGAGACCTTGCAGCTGGTCTTTCATCAAGCGGTATCGCAGTGTTACGTTACGAGAAACGTTCCTTAGAACACGGTTTTAAAATGAGTGCAGAACCTGTAACGTTAGACCGAGATACTACAGATGATGCCATATATGCAGCAAAATCAGCAGCGCAGCAGGAAGGCATTGACCCAGATAACATTTTCATTCTCGGACATAGCCAAGGTGCTGGCACCATGCCGCGCATACTAAGCAAAGCACCTTCATCACTTGTAAGAGGAAGTATTTTAATGGCACCACCTGCACGTCCGTTTACTGACATGCTCCTTGATCAGTATCAGTACCTCGGAGCACCTAAGGAATATATTGATGAAATAAAAAAACAATTCGCTTACATTGAGGACCCTACTTTTGATCCAGATCACCCACCAGCGGGTTATAATTATCTTTCTCCACATTTCATGTATGATGTGACTCGTTGGCGTCCAGTTGAGGAAGCGAAATCACGAAAAGAACCATTACTGATTTTGCAAGGCGCACGTGATTATCAAGTAACAGTAAAAGACGAGTTTACGAAATGGCAAGAAGGGCTTTCAAGCCGCAGTAATGTTCATTTCAAAGAATATCCGAAATTGAATCACTTCTTCACGGAGGGCGACGGGGAATTAAGTCACCCTAGTGAATACGAAGTCCCTTCCAATGTTCCTGCGTATGTCATCAAGGACATCGCTACATGGGTCAATGAGACAAAGAAATAAGAAAACAACAAAAGCCATCATGCAATCATCATTGCGTGATGGCTTTTTTGATATTAATGATTCCATACACGTGATACGGTTCTGGTGCAAAAATAGCACCCTGTTCTTGAATAATGTTCAATTTCAAACGAATAAAGCCATTAATATTAAATCTTGATAGCCTCCATCCAATTTTACACCCTTTGCTTTTCTACCCTCTTCAAAAAAGCCTTGATTCTTATATAACTTGATTGCACCTAAATTATCTTCCATTACCTCAAGACAAACTTTTTCAATCTTACAGTTATTTTTAGCCCAATTGATTAACGTTTCTAGAAGAGCTCTTCCAATACCATAATTTCGATATTCAGGTAGTATGGTCATCGCAAAAAACCCTTGATGACTAATTTTTTCTTTGTTTCCGTTCTTAAAATCTATTGCACCGACTAACTTACTATCCACTTCAGCAATAAACTGTACAAAATTTGGATTTTCATAATAAGCTTTTAACGTTTTTTGAATAGCATCAACACTCATCTGCTTTACATCCTCAACCGTACTTAGCATGTATGGAGCGTTTATTAAAGCTCTTGAAGCACAATTTAACATTCTTTCTGCATCCTGTTCTTTAGCTTCTCTAATTGTTACTGTTTTTCCGTCCTTAGATTTATAAGTAAAAACGTTAGTTGATAGTATATTAAACACACCTTTCGGAATATAATTACTCGGATTTTTTACCCTTCCACAATTCTTAAGTAAGAGAAAATCGTATCACCTTTTTCTACAATCGCTGTCCTTTAACTTAATAATAATTATTTCAAACATTTTAAATTTTCACAACATTCCATTCCGTTATATGGCCCGATTGTTGAATAACATGACTGGCGTTTTTTAAAAAACCTTATTTTAAACGACTTTATTGTAAATTAAACAACCTTATTATCTCTGTACATGTTAAGTTTTGTTCAACATACGTGTACGTACTCGCATTTAGTACGACAATTGTGGTCAGGTAATGCCTGTCCACATAAAAATTGCAATATCAATGTACGATTTAATTGTCACAAATAATATATTTCAAACCAGAAAAAACGACCTACAATGAATTATGATGCCTCTTCTCTTCACTTGTCGGTGCTTTCCTGTAAATGAATCTTTTTCTGTCAAACAAATAGTATTAAGTCCCTCTCTCCTTGCCTAAAATAACGATTCCTTTCATTCGCCATCCTTCTCCTTTACTATTTTTGCAGTATTTTATCATTTTTCTATTTGAAGCAAAGGCTACATCCTCATTTCTACGCAAAATAAAAACGCCTCCTGTAAAGAAACGCCCCATAATATCAGTTTTTTTATCCTTCTAAATGACTTATTATATATCGCTGCTTATTTATGTCTTGACGTTTTAAAGCCGTCACTAACTCTCGATTAACATCTGATACTGGTAACGGTTCTCCGTATATATCAAACAACTTTATTCCTAACTGACTTATAATCTTTATATTATTACGATTCCTACTCTCTTGTGTATAACTAATGATAGTGCGTAAATTAATCCCAAAACTTATCATACTAACCAACGCCCCTTTTTCATTATAAATAGATATAGGTATACTTCTATTTATCTTCGTGGAATCCCTTGAAGTTTAATATCGCTATATATTTCTCAATACACTAGCGGTGTATACCATCTCCGTTTCTGTCATAATTCTACGCCACCTCCTATAAGAAAAATTCAGTAGGAACGGTTTAAACATCTAAAAAATCCATCGACGAAACTCATACTTTCTTATATTTTGTCGCATTAAATAAAGTATGGACACTCGATCGATTCAGAATATTCTGTATATTTATGAAAAAAACTCATAGTGAAATTTAAAGTATCTAATTCCTGTTATTATCAGAATAAGCCTATACGGAGAAAAGGGGGATATTATGACTGTTCAAGAAAAAAGCAATGAGCAATTGATGAAAATATTAAATGAATGGTATGAAGAAATCCGTTCATATCATGTAAAAGAAGCAAAACAAACATATCTAAAAGTACAAGAAAATTTAAAAGGAATAGAAACAGACCAATATTTATCATTCTATTATTCACTACTGAATTTTAGATATAAGGTCTTGGTAGATGGAATGAGTATTACTAAAGATTCTTTTAATAAAATAGAAGAGCTCCCTAATATCAAAGATGAATTTTCATTTTTAGCTTACTACTATCATTTCTTTAAGGCAATCCACTCTACAATTATAGCAAATTATACTGAAGCGAGAACACATTTTGAAAAGGCGGAAGAACTTTTAATTGATATACCTGATGAAGTAGAAAAAGCCGAGTTTAAGTATAGAATTTCAACTTACTTTTATCAGTCTTATCAACCATTTGAAGCGATTCAACATGTAGTAAAAGCGAAAGAAATATACCTGAATCATGTAGGATATGAAATCAATATTGCTTTATGCGACAATGTATATGGTTTAGCTTGTATAGATCTAAGAGAGTTTGAAAGAGCTGAAGAATGTCTCAATACGGTTATTGATGTTTTTAAGAAGCATGATAAAGAACATTTATTATTAAGAGTACGTTACAATTTGGGCTGGTTATATAATATTCAAGATTTATATCCATTGGCGATCCGACAGAGTTCTGAAATTATAAATAAAATACCGAACCATTTTAAAGCATTATTTGTCTTAGCAAGAGCATATTATAAATTAGAAGGCGTTGAAACAGCAAAATCATATATCGAACAGGGAATGAAATATACAAATGAATCCGGAAATGAKGAATATAAGCACCGTTTCGCAGTTTTAAATGAACTAATCACAGAACTGCCTAGAATTAAACTAGAAAAAGTAGTTACTAATGCAATTTCTTATTTTGAAAAAGAGGGCATGTGGGATTGTGTAAAAGAACATGCAGAGATTTTAGCACTCCAATTTTACCAGGCAGATAATCATGTTAAGGCGAGCAAATATTTCTACATTAGCAATAATGCCAATAAGAATCATTTGAGAAAAGGAGCGTTAAAGTAATGAAAAAAATAAAAAAAATTGTATTAAGTATGGTAGTAGTAAGTGCATTAGCATGTAGCATGATTAGTTTACATGTATCACAACCTTCTTCCTTTAATGGTGGAGATACACCATCACCCACAATACCGAGTGTCTCTGTTGAAGTATCTATTGATTAACGTAATATCATTTGTCCTGCTTAAATAGTCAAAATATCCAACTTTTAATCCACAAAATTGTTTAATCAAAATGAGAGAAATTGTGAATCCCTAGTCCGAAACAAATGTGTTTCGGACTATTCGCGTTACTATTTTTATTTTGAAAAGGATTGGTTAAAACAAATCTATTCTCTATTTTAGGCATTCTCCCCTCCCCCCAGGAACTACGTATTAACTAGGAAACGAACCCTATTAAACAATTATTAAATCTTCTTTCATCCAAGGCAAAGTAACTACAAAGTTTACTTCTCATTCCTACTACCTTCTCATACATAGATGCCTTTACAACAGCCTTTAATTTATTTCATTTGTTGTTATTCCATTTCTAAAAATTTCTGATATCCCCTTTTGAAAATCCCCTGCATTAATTCCATTTCTATCTCTCACAAATGAATGGTATTGCGTATTATACCCAACCAGTTTATAGATTTTAATAATATTAATTACAAAACCTTCCTAAATTCAAATAGAAGGACTATTTTATTCTGTCAACTCCCCCTATATTGATAAATATGAAATATTCAATTTATTTGACATTTCAATGACTTATAACAGGAAAATATATACATTAAATGAAACCTAATGTATCTTTGATTTGTAAGTCGTGGTTAGTTGGCCAACTTTCCATGCAATTTAATAATAAAAATTAAGGGGGACCTAAAATGAAACAAGTATTAAGGAAAAGTAAGAGAAAAATGATATATCTAGTTGGTTCACT
Source organism: Bacillus sp. P4_E1 (assembly GCF_056401715.1). Lineage (NCBI taxonomy): Bacteria > Bacillati > Bacillota > Bacilli > Caryophanales > Bacillaceae > Bacillus > Bacillus sp. P4_E1. Next base: position 50,078 of record NZ_JBFUIV010000023.1, on the reverse strand, counting down.
TCTAATTGCTCTATCAATGTTTGCAACTACAAGTTTTGCAGCTACAGAAGGTGCTGTAAAAAGTGTTACAAATAGTAACTATACCGGGATTGCAGCTGATATAAATATACCAAAATCAGTTGTTGTTAAGGATGGATATGTGAATTGGTATTTAGGTATTGGAGCATCTAAAGTTGAGGGTGGTATTTCAAAAACATCAAGTGGATATAAAGTATTTCTTAATTCAGGATATAATGAATCAGGTCAAAACAGTAAGTATTGGAACACACAGTATGATACATCAATTAAAGATGGTGATCGAGTAAACCTTAAACTAGTTAATAACGGAAATGGTACGGTTACTATGTATGTAAATGGAAGTCCTAAATATGTAAATCAACCTGTATATGGTACGTTTTCTCAATATGAACCAGTAAAAATGGTTCAGGGCGTTGAAGATACTGGAAGTAATTCTTTTAGCCAAGCTAGCTTTTCAAACGTACTTCTAAGAGCAGATACATCTGGATCTACCTACAAAAGTTGGAACAGCTCAATTTCTTCCTCATTTTCTCAACACGGTACTTATGGTAGTAATTTCAAATTTTATTCTCAAGTACCATTAAGCGCAAGTTTACGTTAAGGTTTTTATTTGCATAATAATGTTTGTATGAAAAAAAGTAGCTGCGCTTTTGTGCAGCTACTTTTTTTAAATAGAGTAAATTAGTAATAGATATTCGAGTGACCATAAGTGACATCTATCATACTTTAGCTTCTTCGAATTCAATAACATTTGATCCGCATGTCTTATTAATTGGCTTAACGTATCGAGATCCATATTGTAGTAACTACAACATGTTTTATTATTACTAATGCTACACTCCTCATTGTAACCTTAATTCCATCTCATTGATTTTTTATTATATAAAGTAGACAACATCAATATACAACTTAGTAATGATAATAGATATACAAAGAGAATAATATACAATTGTTTTGTTTCAATGCTATCAATATAAAGACTCATAATTGGATATGACCAAGGGAATAGTATCCAATAGTTTGTATGAGAGATAAAAAAGCTACCAAGTCCACCTATAACCCCTACTAATAATGAAAGTAACGGGATTTTATAAAATATTATATTTATTAAAAAATGTAGATTCACAATAATTAAAGAGCTAATTACCATAAAAAGTATAGAAAAACTTAAACTTTGATAAACAGTCCCGAGATTATCAACCGTTAATACTATAGGTATACTCGTTATGATTAAAGCACATAGTAAATAACCAAAAGTAATTATTAAGCAAAATAAAAACTTATTACTTAATATAGTTTTTAAAGTGATCCCGTGATAAATAGCAGACATATATCCTTTTCTTCTGAATTCGTTTACAAAAGAAAATGACACTAATAGACCTATCGCAATAGGTAAAAATAACCTACAAAAAAGGCTCAGAATCGCTATATGCATGAAAACGCCATCTTTTAATTGAGACGATACAGTTAGTAAAACTTGAAAACTAATTGGAATCAACAGAAATACTAGTAACAGGATATACAATCCATTATGAAGACTTTTTTTATATTCACCTAAAATACCCACTTGTTTCACCCTTTATTATTCATATGTATAATATTTAAAACTCACAGACAATAACATAATTCCTAAAATATATATTGAAGAAATTGCAAGATATAATAAAATAATTGTTTCTTTAAACGCTACGTCACTTACTATATTCAATGAATAAAAGATTGGAAATGTCTTTGTAAATATTAAAGGGAATAATCCATATGTTATAAAGAAAAAAAGCCAAACAACTGACAAGGATGCCGCAAGAATTCCCTTTTTTATAATTAAATGAAAAAGCAATTGAGAATATGGTATTGCTAGAGATAAAATCGTACAAAGTATCAACATTTTTAAAAAATAAAGTATTGATATTTCATATCCATTTATAAAAGTATAGATACCCATAACCAAAAAATTCAAAATATTAAAGACCAAATAGAACAGTATAAACATTAAATTTTTAGTTACCAATAATTTAAGTTTCGAAATGGGCTGTGTATAAATAATGGCCCAAGTACCATATTTATTTTCCGAAGAAATGATAAAATACCACATACAAGCAGAGAAAATACTTAACGTTAGTGTATTAAAATTTACTGTAATTGCTATAAGATTTGTAGATTGAAACATGTCGGGATGATTCTTATTAAAAATAAAATAACTTATACACAAAAAGCTTGATAATAACGAAAAAAACAAAGAGATTAATAATAATTTTCTCCCACCAATTTTTCTCATCTCACTATTTACACTTTTAAAGATAAATTGCATTATTATAATAACTCCTTTTGTTTAGTGAAAGATAAAAAAACTTCCTCTAATGTTGGCTTTTTAGGGCTAACTTCAAAAATATCTATATCATTTCTAATTAATATTCTGGTTAAACTAGGAACACTATCTTGATCTATTGTTATTCTGAATACCCCTTCTTTTTCAATACTATAAGGTATACCTTCATTACTTAAAATTCTTTCTGTAGAAGTAGTAGTATTAACATGAATGATATATTCTCCAGAAGTAATAATACTGTCTAATTTCCCTTCATAGAGTAAGCTACCCTTATGTAGTAATGCTATGTGATCTGCTATCATTTCAATTTCAGCTAAATTATGACTAGAAATAAATATAGTCTTCCCCTCATTTTTTACCAAATGAAGTAATAAACGCCTTATCTCATGTACTCCCTCTGGATCTAATCCATTTGTTGGCTCGTCAAGAATTAGTATTTTAGGGTTATTAAGAATAGCAAAGGAAATACCTAGCCTTTGTTTCATTCCTAAAGAAAAATCTTTAACTTTTTTATCTTTTGCTTTATATATTCCTGTAGTTTTTAATACTCTATCTATTTCATCTAAAGATTTATTAATCATTTTTTGTACATAGGCTAAATTTTCATATGCTGTTAGATTAGGATAATAAGTAGGTGAATCAATAAAACAACCCACATTTTCAAATAATTCTTCTTTCCATTCTTTTATATCTTTATTATCAAACAATATCGTTCCCTCATCTGATGGAATTAATCCTAATAACATTCGCATTGTTGTTGTTTTCCCTGCACCATTTGGTCCAATAAAAGCATATAAACTTCCTTCTGGAACAGATAAGTTTATATCCCTTACAATGGATTGATTTGCAAAAGACTTTGTTAAATTTTTAGTTTGAATTGCTAATTTCATTTTGTCCCTCTCTCTCTCATCCCCGCATGAAATTAAGTATCGATTTTCGTATAATCAGATTTACAGAAGATATCATTCAAGTTAATTTCACCATAAAAAGGGATTTATTAACTCAATTTCTTTTGTTTTCTAAGGCTTCACCAAAAAAGTTTAATACAAAATTAATTTGATATATTTAATTACTATTGCAACCATTGGAGCCTCTGCTGCTGTTGGAAGTTCTGGGATGACTGCCGTGGCTTCTGCCGCAATGATTGCTTCTTCTCCAGAATTAGGTCGCATGGCATGTAGAAGAATTTATCCTGAGCATTAATATCAATCTACGTAAAAATGGCCACCGGAAAAAGTTAATGATTCTCAAACATTAACTGATGATCAATGGGTTTGGTCTTAATATAAAACTGTATTTTTTCTCTTATTGAAAAGAATTATTTGTTTTAGTTAATTTCTTCTGTTAGTAATATGAAGAATTGAAATATTATCCAACCAACTAAATGTATAAACCTTTTAATCGAAAAGAACTTGTAGATAAAACTACAAGTTCTTTTTAATTTTCCAAACGTTAAGGAGAAGTAAACGAACATTCAAAACTTCATATTTATAGACCAATCTGTTCAAAATTGATAGTATATTCTATAACAATATTGGTTCTTTAATGGTTGGTAAAAACTCTATACTCATGGCATAATTTAATAACAAATTGATATACTCTTGATTTGGTTCTAAGCAATGTACATTCTTCAAATATCCTTGCGTATACAAACAAGATGGTATAGCTACTGATAGCTCTTCTACAGATTCTAATAAAGGCATTATGAGCTCTAAAGCTTTCTGTTCATCAGTAGTTAGATTAGTATTAAAAAACTTCTCTATATACTTTTCTTGCCTCATTAACATTAAATCGTATCCAAAAACTTGTAAACTATTAATAAATTGGTCCCATTTAAGCTGAGTTGGATTACAAATATGCATGGTTTTATTTACTGTGTTGGCCTTATAAGATAGTTCAGTAATGGCTAAACTTCCATAGTCCACAGGTGTTAAATCTACATACGTATTGATTTCAGGTGCTATGTTAGATAAGCATATACCTTTCAATAATCTATAAAAAGCGTTTTCATTAATATTGAATTGAAATTTACCCGTTTTAGAGTTACCCACTAAATTTCCCACACGGTATATAGTAGCACGAACTCCTTTTTCCATTGCCTCTCTGACCATTTTCTCGCCTTGAAACTTACTTTCTAAGTATACATTATCTAAATTTTGCCCTCTATCAAAATTAGACTCAAAGAATTTAAATTCTTTTGGATCGCTTTCAGCCTGTCCTACCACACTTAAAGTCGATATATAATGAAAGCGTGCATTTGTATTCTTAGCTAATTCCAATAAGTATTTTGTAGACTGAACATTTACCTTTTGAAAATGCTCACGTTCTCCATAGTGTCTAACTTCTCCACCACAATGTATTATTGACTCTACGTTACTCTTTAAATGATCCACTTTCTTTGGATCAAGACCTAGATTTATCAAAGATAAATCTCCTTCAATTAATTCTACTCTCTCCTCCAACTTTTGAAGAATTTCTTTACCAAAATAAAATCTCATTCTTTCTTTTAACTTTTCATCAATTACTTGATTCTCATTTTTTCTTACTAAACAGTAAATAGTCGTAGATGGCAACTGTAATAATTGTTCTAAAATATGTGCGCCTAAATATCCTGTTGCTCCTGTAAGGAAAACTGCTTTTGGATAATTCACCATATCTAACTCACATTCTTCTAATTTAGTTCTTTTATAAACCGGATTCGTTTTCGTTTCATTTTCAATACATGCTACATTAATATTTTTCTCATTCTTTAACGACATATCTTCCATCTCTTCAATATGATAGGCTAAATTTTCTATTGTTCTATACTTAAAGAAATCTTGAATTTTCAAGTTAGGGTATAACGGTTTTAATTTAACTAATGCCGGCATAACTTTTAAAGAATGTCCACCCAAATTAAAGAAATCATCTTTTAAACCAATAGACTTTATGTTTAAAACTTCAGACCATACTTTTGCAATGTTTTTTTGCACTTTAGTTTGAGGCTTAAGTATACAATCATCCTTTTGCTCATTATCAAAATCTATTTCTGGAAGTTTTTCGAAATCAATTTTCCCATTAGCCGTTATTGGTATTTCTAACACATGAGAGTAATATTTAGGAATCATATATTCTGGCAATACATTTGATAAATGTATTGCTAACTTATTTTTCTCTATTTCTATACCGTCCACTGTTTTATAGTAAGCTTGCAATAGCATTCCATCTTTCGTTTGTGTTATCACAGCCTGACTTATCCCCTCAAATTGTAATAGTGCATCTTCTATTTCCCCTAATTCAATTCTATGCCCTCTAATTTTAACCTGCTTATCTTTTCTTCCCATAAATTCTATATTTCCATTTGGTAACCACTTTGCTAAATCACCTGTTCGGTATACCCTTTTACTATTATCTTCTGAAAATGGACTTGAAATAAATGCCTGATTTGTTTTCTCCTCCTGCTTCCAATACCCTTGGGCCAATCCTAAACTCTCAATATATAATTCACCCATGCCCCCTACCGGACAATGTTGCATATACGAGTTCAATATATGAACCTTTGTATTAGAAATTGGAATACCAATCGGTATATTTCCTAAAAGACTATTCTCATCTTCTAATATTGGTATGAAGTAATACATTGCTGAAACAGTTGCTTCAGTAGGGCCATACTCATTTACCAGTTGTACTTGGTTTTTAAAAGTATTTTGCCAACTCCTAATAGCATTTGTTGATGCAGCTTCCCCTCCCATTATCATAAATCTTAAAGAACGTATCTTCTCACTATCCAGTTTAGTTAATGAAGTCGATAATTCATTAAAAAATACTGTTGGTACGTCAGAAAGAGTTGCTTGTATTTCTTGGATAGCCTGAGCATATGCTACAGTTGAATAGCGCTGTTCATCACTTAATAAATATAGTTCCGCCCCATTTAACAAGGTAGAAAAAATTTCCGATACAGAAGAATCAAAACTATGGGAATAAAACTGTGTTACTTTATCATTTGGGGAAATATGAAATACTTCATTTCTCCATTCAGCTAAATTTAATACTCCTTTATGAGTTAATAATGTACCTTTTGGTTTGCCTGTTGATCCTGATGTATAAATTACATATGCCAAGTCATCTGGTTTATTTAAAATTTTAACATCATCATTTATTGTCGTACGATATATATCCTCTATTATTGAAACGTTATAATTACTTGAATTCAAATGACTTTTGTATTTGTTATTCGTTATAATTCTACATGCCTCGCTGTCACTTACTATATAATTAATTCTATCCTCGGGGTATTTTACATCGATTGGTATATAGGCAGCACCAGCTTTTAATATTCCAATCATAGAGACAATGCTATTAATACTTCTATCTAAAAATATGGCTACTTTGTCACCTGTTTTTATACCCTTTTCGAGTAAATGTTGCGCTACTTGATTAGAATCCATATTTAATTGTCTATATGTTAAAGACTCTGTTTCTGTAGCTATAGCAATCCGATTTGATTGTCTATCTACTTGCTTATAGAATTGCTCCTGTATATTTTGAAAATAAGGATATGGTCTTTCTGTATGATTTACCTTTCTATATAGAGATACTTCTTCCTGTGATAGGAATGAAAGAGTTTCATATGCTACTGTTCGTTGATGAATAAATGCGTCCAGTATATTAAGTAAATTTTGAGTAAACCTATTAATTGATTCTTCCTTGAATAAATTAATATCATACTCAAATGAAATACCTACATAATCCAAGCCTTCTTCAACAGATAGAGAAATGTCAAACTTACTAACATCTTGTTTATTAGTTAACAATTGAAGCTTGTGCTCATCATGCTGTTGCAAAATATCTTTCTGATAACTAAACATTGTAGAAAAGATAGGGTTATTTCCAAAACTTCTATCAGGATTTATTTGCTCAATTACTTTATCAAATGGGTACGATTGGTTTTGGAAAGAATTCAAACATTTTTCTTTAACGACTTGTACTAGTTGTTTTAAATTTTTCACATCATTTAATTGTGTTCTAATAGCTAAAGTATTTACAAAAAATCCTTGTATTTGTTCAAATTCCTGATAATTCCTTCCGGCAACCGGTGTACCTACAATAATATCTTTTTGATCCGTTAGATAGTGTAACAATTGTATATATACTGCCAAAAATAGCATATACATAGACACATTCTCTTGTTCACATACTTGTTTCAAAGACTCTTTCATTTTATTATCTAACTTCATTTCAAAGACTTTACCTTTATTTGTACTTTGACGATCCCTACTAAAATCTAACGGAAGATTTAGTATGGGAAGAGGCGCCGCAAGCTCGGTCATCCAATAAGATTTTTCTGTATCCCACCGGCCTAATTTTAGCTGCTTGTGTTCCCACTCAACATAATCCACATATCGATTGGAAATAGTTGGTAAATCAGGATTTCTTCGATTAGCAAAGGCATTATATACCTTCATTAATTCATCTAATAAATTCCTTACACTCCACTCATCGGTAATAATATGGTGTAAATTGATATATATATAGGATCTTTTCTTATCAAGATTAAAAATTCTAATCCGGAAAAGTGGTCCATTTTCCAAATCAAATGGTGTATGATCCGTTTGATTTATTGTTCTACGTATATATTCTTGTTGTTCCTTTTTAGTTATGTGTTCAATATCATCGTGAATAAGGTCAATAGATATTGATTTTAATATGACCTGTCTAGGCTCCCCGTTTTTTTCAATAAACACTGTTCGTAGCATCTCGTGTCGTTCAACTAAAAATCTTATGGCGTCTTGTAAAATATTCTTTTTTAAACTTGGCTCAATATTTATGTGTAGTTGTGTATCATATACTCTATTAATAGCGTTATACTTATTTAAAAACCAGATTCTTTTTTGAGCACTGGATAACTTATAACATTCCTTATCTGCAACCTTTAATACTTGCATATCATGTTCTTCTCTATCCGTATTTACTTCCATTAATTTATCAATGTAAGCAGATAGACTAGCAATTGTTGTATGCTCAAAAATATCTCTAATTTCTATTTTCAAATGAAACTCTTTTTGAATTTGATTTAACACTTGCACAGCAATTAATGAATGTCCCCCAAGTTTAAAAAAGTCATCATCTCTGCTGATTCTATATTTCCCTAAATTTAAAATCTCTGACCATGTTTTTACCAACCTTTTTTCTGTTTCACTTATTGGTGGTACATATTGATTCTTCATATTTTCAAGTAAAGATGGGATTTGTAATTCTAATTTTTTTCTATCAATCTTACCACTTGGTGATAATGGAAATGTTTTAAGGTGAAATACATAATTTGGAGTCATAAAATCTGGTAAACTTTCACTTAAGAATGTTTTTAAGTCCTCTTGTTTTATCTCTGTATTGTCTTTTGATAAATAAAAGCTAGCGATTTTGTCATTTTGATAAGTTACTACTACTGCATCTTTTACCTCTGGGTGTTTAAATAATGCTCTTTCAATTTCATCAAGCTCAATTCGATACCCACGTAGTTTTACTTGATTATCTTTCCTTCCGATAAATTCTAAGTTCCCACTTGGTAAAAGACGTACTAAATCCCCAGTACGATACATTTTTTTATCGCGATTATAGGATTCCCCGAAAGAAATAAATGCCTCTTCTGTTTTTTCCTTTTGATTTATATATCCTTTGGCAACCCCATCACCACCAATGAATAACTCACCTACTACTCCTGACGGACATATCGTGTTGAACGGACTGACCACGAAAACTTTACTATTAGCAATTGGTTTACCTATTGGGATATTAGAATTTTCTTCTTTTATCTCATGATTTACTTCATAAATGGTTGTACATACAGTAGCTTCAGTAGGACCATATGCGTTAAGAACTGGAATCTTTAATCCTAATTTACTTTGCCATTTACGAACTGATTCAGCAGGTATGGTTTCCCCTCCCACAAATACACATTTTAAAGAATTTAATGTAAGTAACATTTCTTTTGGCATATCAGCTATTAATTTAAAAAATGCAGTTGGTAAAAGAACATATGTAATACCATTCTTGTTAATTACATTTATAAATTCTTCTGCAGAACGTTTTTCCATTTCAGAAATTAAATGCATTCTCCCTCCGCATAACAAAATCGGAAATATTTCCATAATGGAGGCATCAAAAATCATCGTTGCAAATTGTAAAAATACATCATTTTTGTCTAAATTAAATTGATTCATTAATGAATATGATAAATTAATTACTCCTTTATGTGGTACACCTACTCCTTTTGGTAAACCTGTCGAACCTGACGTGTAGATAATATACGCTGTATCTTCTATGGTATGTGTAGGTACAATATTTTCTATAGAATTAGCGTAATGAAAATCCTCTAGATAAATTGTATGAATCGCAAAACTTTCAATTAATCCCCTGAATTCTTTCTTTGTAATAATCATTTGACTTTCACTATCTTTTAATATATATTCTATTCTTTTTTCAGGAAACTTTGGATCGATTGGTACATAAACTCCACCTGATTTTAGTATGCCTAGAATCCACACAATTGTATCAATCTCTCTCACCATAGTAATACTTACACGCTGTCCCTTTTTTATATCATTTTCACGTAAATAATTCGCAATTTGATTTGACCTTTGCTGCAAGTCATAATAGGTAATCGATTTATCCCCCATTGAAATCGCTATTTGATTTGGCGATTTTAATGCTTGTAGATCGATTAATTGATCTAGTGTTTTTGAATTAGGATATGCAAGAGTATTTGAGTTTATATCTTTGTATAAACGATGATCCTTTTTTAAAAGTAAATCCAATGAATGGATAAGCTCATTTACATTCTTCATTAGTTCTTGTAACAAATATATATATCTTTCAACTAAATCACTAATACTCTCTGCTTTATATAACGCTGAATTATAGTCAACCTCAATTTTATTCTCTGTTTCCCCTTCATATCTCATTATTCTCCAGGTCATGTTAAAAGGATTTACTCTTTTACAATCTGTTAAAACTGTGGACTCAATATCTAGAATTTTCAATTGAGGTATCCTTACCGTATTAAATGCTGTTGAATATATCATATTATGATGTGTATTATTATTTAGATTTGAATCTTTTACTATATGTGAATATGGATTATGTTTATACTTAATAGCCAAATGAACAGATTTATTCACCTTGTTAAGTATTCCCTTAAATGTATCCCCCTTTTCTATTGTTATACGTATAGGTAATGTATTAACAAAATAACCAAAAGCATTCCCTTCTTCCGTGTGTGGTCTAGTATTAATTGGAATACCTACAATAATTTCTTCAGCGTTTGTCATTTGATGAAGCAAGGCACAATAAGTACTTAACATAACCCGATAGACACTTATGTTATTTCTTTTAGCAAAACATTGTATTTGATAAAATAGATCGGCATCAATATTCTTACTTATATTTTCATTCGTATATATCGGTTCATTCATTTTATTAATAGTAGCAGGAAACTCTGTAGGAGGTAATTCACCTTGTAAATAATCTTTCCAATAGGATGATCCTTCTCTATATATTGCACTGTCAATAAAACCTTCCTCAAATTCTACAAGGCTCTTATAAGGAGATTCTAATACTAAACCCGTATTTTCTTGAAGTAATTCACAATACGTATGAGACAATTGTTGGATAAAAATTCCTAAACTACATCCATCATAAATAATGTGATGAAAAATCATATGTAAAATAAATTCATCTTCACACAATTTAATGATGTGGAATTTAAACAAAGGCCCTTCTTCTAAATTAAATTTCTCATTCACTATAGAGTCTAAGAATTTTTTTAAAATAAATTTTTGTTCTGTGTTTTTAAAAGCAGTTAAATCCTTAATTGGTATATCAAAATCTATACTCTTTTGAATGAATTGTTTAATTTTTTCGTCCCTTTTAATAAATAGTGTACGCAGCGCCGGATGAGATTGCACTATTAAAGTAAGCGCTTTCTTAAAAGTATCTATTTGAAGATTTCCTTTTAGCTTTATTATGGTAGCTTCATTGTTCATTCCATTTTCTAATTCCATTTGATGAGCTATCCATAATGCTTCTTGCCCTACTGTTGCATCCAATTCTTCTACAATTTCATATTGCTTTTGTATTTCCTTCATATGAATTTCTCCTTTTATAAATATTTCAAAACGGATAATATTTACAGTTACAACTATATGTACATATTCTACGATTTGTAAATGTATTTTTTTCGACTAAATTCAACGTTTATTTCACTTATTGCATAGTTATTAAAATTATGAATAATATTCATATTTATACCGTGAAAGTTCATACTTTTATTCAATTTAAGCATAAAAAATCATTTTACTAATAATTCCAATTACTTTTTATAAAGTAATCTCATATATATTTATTAAAATATATACTCTAATTTATACCCCGAAAATAAATTCAAGGATATTCCAACAGGTCACTATATATATTTCTAATAATATAAACTGAAAAGGAGGAGTCCGTACATAATGGAATATAGATTATTAGGCAACACCGGATTAATAGTTTCTGAGATAGGATTCGGTTCTTGGGCGATTGGTGGAGATGAATGGGGCGCAGTAAAAGATAATGAATCCATTGATGCAATCAATAAAGCAATTGACCTAGGGGTTAATTTTATTGACACTGCTGATGTTTATGGACTAGGTCATATTGAAACACTCGTTGCAAAAGCTATAAATAATCGCAGGCAGGATATCATTCTTTCTACAAAGGGTGGATTAATCGGTCATCATTATGACCAAAATCAACCAGCAGTTTTTGGAGATCCTCAAAAGATTATTGATGCGTTTGAGGCTAGTTTACTACGGCTTAAAACTGATTATATAGATGTGTACTTTTGTCATATTTGGTGAGATAAACCTGAAGAAACAGAAGCCTTTCTACAAGCTTTCCAAACCTTAAAAAAATCTGGCAAAGTGAGAGCTGTTGGCGTTTCTACTAATGATTTAGATTATATTAAACACTTTAATCAGAATGATGATTTAGATGTTGTGCAATTCGATTACAGTATTTTAAATAAAGAGCCTGAAAAAGATATCCTTCCTTATATTGAAAAACATAATTTAGGTGCTGTGATAAGAGGTCCACTAAAAATGGGAATTTTAACGGGGAAATTTAATCATGAAACTCAATTTCCAGACGATGATTTAAGAAAAGATTGGCCAAAAGAGAAGTGGTTTAAAGATAGATTAAACAAAGTAGAGAAATTAGGTTCACTTGTACGATCAAATCGAAGTCTAGCTCAAATTGCCTTACGTTATGTTTTAAGCCACCCAGCCGTTTCAGTTGCGATTCCTGGTGCAAAAAATTCTACTCAGGTTGAAGAAAATTCTTCACACTTAACTCGTCCATTATCATTAAATAATGAAATTGAATTCATTAAAAAGCTTTGATCAGCTCGTTATTCTCCCATAAAAATCAAACTGATTTAGCTACCAAATCCATACCATTACTTCTTCTCCACCAGAACATTTCTTTAACACTTCCACCCTATTTTTTCTCTTTTCCCAACAATATCTATAGTTTATAAGGTAGTTGAGCACTTATATTCAACTACCTTATAATAGTTCTACATTATATTAAAATATCTACTACACTAGTTGAATACATGTTAGAACAACATATAAATTAAATAAACAATTAATTCAGATATATTTTTAGAAACTCCATTATCTCACAATTACTTTTTTTAAAATTAATCAAAAAATTTTTCTTTACTTTAAATTCCATAGTTCATATAATCTTCTATGGAATTACATTTTTTTCTAAATAGCTCCTCATTTCTAAGTATTCAAAAGGGCAATTACAAATTATTATACCCTTATGTTTAACCAAGTAAAATAAAAATCCAGTTTTTCACAAGGAGAAGTGACTGCATGCAAGATATTTTAAAACTATTTCCGAGCGTTGACGGAAATGAAGAAAAACAACAACTTTTATTAGAATCTATGCAGAAAATAATTAAAAATCTTGACCAATTAAAAAATGAAGAGCGAGCTACTTTAGGTAAATGTGAGGAAAAATCAGAAGGATACTACAATGGCTTAATTCACCAAAGTCATATTCCACTAGCTGGAATCACTATGTCTGAGGTTATAGAAGAGCTAAAACAATTTATGAATGGACATCCTTATCCAAATAAATATTACTTGTCTAACGCTGTACCACTACCAAGTATACCTTCACTATTAGGTGTAATAACCATGGCCCTTTTAAATGGTAATGGTGTTTGGGATGTATATGGTCCAGGGGCAGCTGAAGCAGAAGTAAAAGTTGTATCCATGCTTTCAAAACTAATAGGTTATAATCCACATAATAGCGGCGGCTATACAACATGGGGTGGACAAGGATGCGTGTTTTCTAGCCTGCGCTTAGCAATTTCTAAACAATTCCCATCAGCAAAAGAACATGGCGCTCCACAAAATGTATATTGCTTTGCTTCTGAAAATGCACATTATAGTTTATTAAAGTCAGCTGAAGCAACTGGCATTGGGACAAATCACTTAATAAAAGTGAAAACTGATCCTTATACAAACTCTATGGATATAGAAGATTTAGAGAATAAAATGATACAAGTTATTAAAAATGACGGTATCCCTCTTTATATTCTAGCTACTATGGGGTCAACAGATACATTTACCATTGATGATATAAAAAAAATTAAAGAGAGCGCTGAAACAATACAGAAAAAATATAAATTAAAACCTATTTATATCCATGCTGATTCTGCAATGGGCGGATTCTATAGTTTCTTTAATAATTATAGTTTCGAAGAAAATCCACTTTCATTTGAACCTAGCTTAAAAAATGCTTTACAATACGTACAAGATAAAATGCAATACATGGCACTTGCTGATAGTGTATGTTTTGATTTTCATAAATTAGGACAAACACCTTATGCTTCAAGTATATTAATCGTAAAAAATCATACTGATTTACAACTGATGGATATTGAACAAGATGACACACCTTATCTAGGCAATAGGTCATATGGAAGTTATCATACTGGCTATACCTTAGAATGTTCACGAGCTGGTAGTGCTATTCCGATGTATATCAATCTTTTAGCCTTTGGTGTTGAAGGATATCAAAAATTACTAGCAAATTATATTCGTGTAAATCTATTATTTAGAGAAAGGTTGCGCAAGGCCCTCCCTCAAGTCGCAATCACAAATGATTTTACATATGGACCAATTACAACTTTCCGTTTCTATATGAATGGAGATGGCCAAGAAAATTGGGAAAAAGAACGAATAGGCCTTGCAACAAAGGAAGAGATTGAGGGTACAAACCGATTAAATATAGAACTATTTAATTACCTAGGAAAAAATCGCGATCAAGTATTTTTTGGTGATACAACTCGTTCTTGTGTAGTAGATGTAATAAACAATTATGATAGAAATCCGATTTCTACATTAAAATTCTTTTCTATCTCTCCATATACAACTGTTGAATGTATAGATGAGATCGTAGAATTTCTTTATGAACATATTTCGATTGCTACTAAACAGATTTATTCATATGTTTAATAACCATTTTTGTTAGCGCTTTAATAGTTAAACTTAACTAAATTAAATAAAATTTTTAATCCTTTTAATTACTATTCACTATATCAGGAAAGAGGAAAAACATATGAATATAGAGCTACTAGATACACATCACGTGAAAGATGCAGCACATTTACTTGCACATTCTTTTGTGAATAATGAACCTCTTGTAAGCAGTTTACAAATTCCTTTTGCTTCTTTTCACAAAATGTGCGAAGAAATGATGAAACAAGCTGTATCTCAAGCCATGTCATTTGTAGCAATAGAAAATTTTCAAATTGTTGGAGTTCTTTTAACAAAAAAAGTAACCCAGCCACTAATAGATACAGATAAAGCGACTGAACTATGCCCACAAATGGAACCTATTTTTCAACTTTTAGATACATTAGAGACAGAATCTATTGAGTTTTCTCATTTAGATAAAGAAAAATTGGTCTATCTAGATATGGGCGCTTGTCATCCAGATTGGATGGGAAGTGGGATAGTCACCAGCCTTATTTCACATGCCATTCAAGAAATAAGTAAAAAAGATTTTGATTTTATTGCTGCTTGTACAAATAAAATCTCTCAAAAAATCCTTAAAAAACTGTTTACGACCTTGGAAATGAATGAAATAGTGTATAGTAATTTTCCTTATAAGGAAGCATACCCATTTGCTAACACAACAACTTCCTTAGCAGCTCAATTACTATATATACCTCAATCCCAATTCGTCATCAAGGCCATATAAATTTGTGAAGAAGGCTAGCTGTATTTTTGTGCAGCTGCTTTTTTTATATAGAGTAAATTAGTAATAGATATTCTAACATAAGTGACACCTTTCACACTTTAACTTCTTCGAATTCAATAGCCACTTTCTCAGCATGCCTTATTTCTCTGCTTAACCTACCTAAAGATCCCCTTCTATTTATTTCAACATGTTTCATCATGTTTTAATTTCATTCGCTCCATTATTTCATCTATACAAGTAACTTAAATACTTTTACCTATTTTAATGTCTAATCTTTTATTTTTTAAGTAACGAGTGTTACATAGATTCCCACTCTTAAACACTTTAAGACATATTACTTGAGAACCCCTTAATATCCCCTATAATACTGATGGTTACCATTTTCTTTCATTTCGTTTATCTATTCATATTACATACCCTATAGCTATCTAATCTTCCTTAAAGAATCCCATGTGAAATTCATGATAAAAGGAAACAAACGTGTCATATTTAGCATTTAATAAAAAAGAGTGAGAATTACTGGATTCCCCTTTCTTCCTTTTAAGCAGCTCTTTTAAGTCTAATTCTATTGTATTCCTGCTAATAAATAGCATGTTATATAACTATATAAAAACTCTACCAAATCATTAAAGGAATCTCCTTTCCCCTATCGAATTATTGTAGAGGGAAAGGAGATGAATGCATGGAAATCCTAGGACTAGATACACGCGCATTAGCGACTTTAGGTGCACTTGAATACACAAATCGTCGCAATAAATTAATCGAAGAAGCAGACAATAATATATACGAGTGTAAAGAAATGAAGGAAATCCTTCAAACGTTCCCTAAAGAGAAGCAGATTGAGATTCTTGAGAATCAAGCTTATTTTGAAGCAGTGGCAAAGATGATTGAACAAAACAATTTAATTCTTTTAGAACAGATGAAAGCTCTACAACTAATTCAGAAATAACAAATTTATGATTGATTAATTCTACATATGCTTCCATAAATAATGTATCTTTATCTATACCATCAGCCTCTGTTTTTACAGGGGCTTTTGTTATGCCTTGATTCATATTCTGAATTTGAATTGTCTCTTTCACATGTATGAATAGATCTTCTAATAAACCAGGTGTAGATTCTAATTCCTGCTTTTCAATTTCCTCTGTGACAGCACTTATAAACTCCCATAATACTTTTGCACCTAGTAGTTCTGCTAATCGTTTTTCACGCATTTCAAATGTTTTCATGTTCATATTTAAACACTTCCCTACAATTTATATATAATGATAAAAACATTACCCTTTTATGTAAAATTCCCAAAAAATCTTTCTAAACTTACATTTCTAAAAAATCACTACATAATCTTAAAAATTTAAAATCTTAAGTTGATGGATGTGTGAACGTACCCCTACTAATATTCTTGCTTTTAAATCATTATTACTGTATTATATTTACGTAGTAATATAAGGATTATGGTATATAAAAAGGGATCAAATCTATAAGTAAGATTTAAATCCTTTTCCAAGGCAAAAAGATTTTGCTAAAATCTAATATAATTTATGCTTGTCTTTTTAATATGTATCTAGTAAAAACATATTTTTTATCAATAGAATTCTGTTTTCAATATAAATGGAAACTTTAAATAGAAGTTTATTAACTCTCAATGATAGGAGTTAGTGTTCTAGAATATAGAGAAACAAGGCACGATACAAAGTAATCTGACAAACCTAAGAAGTATTGTATATTGTTTGCCCATCTCCAGGTACTACAATAAAAGAGCCTTACCTCTCTAGGCAAGACTCTACTAGTTTAGTTGTATAATATTTACATGATAACTAAGAAACAGAAAACATATAACACCAAATAGCAGCACCCTATTACTCCTCCTACAGCTAATACCTGTTTAACCCAACTCTTAAATTTTTGATTACTATAAATCGCCTGCACTCTTTCCATATTTCCTCCTATTAAGGAGAACCCTTAAAGACTCTCACCTCGCTATAGTACCATTAGAAAATGAATAATAGAGATCTAATGTATAAATATGCAATATTGCATACAAAAATTCATTGTTATAATTGTAAGCGCTTACTATAATAAGATTATAAAGATTTATCACATCTTAATACGAAAAAAGAGGAGAGAATAATATGGAAATCGCAATGGCAGTTTTAAAATTTATAGGTGGAGCAATCCCATTAATTCAAGAACTTCTAAAAGCATTTATGTAAGTTCACTGTTTAGCAATTATTTACAAAAATTATCATACAAATGATCTGTATATCAAAGATAAATTGATTTACAGATCATTTGCGTGAGCAAGGTCCCTTTAACATGATTAAGGGACCTTGTTTTAATTTTTGGCTTTGTTAAAGGTAAATGTTGATATTTGAAACCTATCCGAAATCTTCGTATAATTGTATAAGAACAAACATTCGAGAGGTGTTAAGGTTGAGCAAAGCGTTCAGTAATCTATTGAAACATATTGGCAATTTGTCACACACAGAGAAAGAGCAAGTGTTTCAATGGGTAAAACGCTATGTTGAACCTTCTTCCTCTGTCGGTGGTCGTCTAATCAATGAAATGAGAGAAACTCGTTTCAAGGAAGGGTTTGAATGTCCTCATTGTGCATCCGAACACGTTGTTCGTTTCGGTAAACACAATAATCGCCAACGCTATCGTTGTAAATGTTGTAGTAAGACATTCACTGATACAACGAATACTGTTCTTTACCGTACTCGAAAAGGAAACGAATGGATTACATTTGTTGATTGTATGTTTAAAGGATATTCCTTGCGAAAGTCCGCTGAAATCGTGGGGGTTACATGGGTTACACTTTTTTATTGGAGACATAAATTGTTAAGTGCGTTAAAACAATTGGATTTTGAGAAATTTGAAGGTATCGTTGAAGTTGACGAGACCTATTTCCTATACTCTCAAAAGGGTCAACGTGGTATTTCAGAACGCAAACCTCGTAGGCGTGGTGGAAAATCTAAACACAGAGGTATCAGCCACGAACAAGTTTGTGTTCTTGTTGCCAGAGACCGTACCAAAGCGACTGTCTCCAAGATTGCTTGTATGGGGCGTGTTGTGAAAACAAAAGTTGATAGTATGATTGGTTCTAAATTAACATCGGATAATGTACTTGTTACAGATGCTTGGAGAGCCTACAAAACGTATGCAAAAGAAAAAGGAATAGAGCATTACAGAATTAAATCAAACGATGGTAAGCACGTTATTAAAGGCTTGTACCATATCCAGAATGTAAATGGTCTCCATTCTCGTATGAAACAATGGATAGACCGTTTTAAAGGTGTGGCTACAAAATATTTAGACAACTACCTTGCGTGGTTCTTGTTTATAGATAGAAAAAGTAACGAAAGCACAAAACACAACATTAAAGAGTTCTTACTCACATCATTTGTATTTGAAATGACTGATACTTATGATAGTTTGCGTCTGTCAAAATTCAGTGTATAAACGAACGAATTAAGAAAAGGGTGAAATATTGGATAACTCGAAATGGATATCTTTAAGTAATGTTAATGATGAGGAGGAAATTTGGGCAGGGGCAAGAGTTAGGTTGTACAATGTTGGTATGAATAGAGAAGACAAAGAAAATGATTTCTACGAATACATTATTTCTTATATCTACGACAACGATAACTACTTACAACTAACTAATTTAACAACAGGAAAAGCAGGTTATATTATTTGTGTCATTGAAAAAGAATTGCCGAATAATTATGCTTTGGGTAAAACATTAAAGCAAAGAATGGGCTTAGAAAATACCTATTTTAGATTTGAATATGAATAATCAACAACTAAGGGAAGCACCAACTCTAAGGTGTCTTCCCATATTTAATACTTTTTATCAACATTCAACATTAACAGAGCCAAAAATTAAAGAAACAAGACTTTTATAAACATACAATTTCATTTTAATAATCTAATAACAAACCTTTAATTTAAACAAATCTAGTTCAAGCAAAAAAAGATGTCCTAGTACCATATCTACTAGGACACCCCTTCATTTTAATCATATATACATAACTTCT
The DNA here is from genome assembly GCF_056401715.1 of Bacillus sp. P4_E1. Taxonomy (NCBI): domain Bacteria; kingdom Bacillati; phylum Bacillota; class Bacilli; order Caryophanales; family Bacillaceae; genus Bacillus; species Bacillus sp. P4_E1. Next base: position 30,395 of record NZ_JBFUIV010000023.1, on the reverse strand, counting down.
CTAAATTTCTAAATTCTATACATCTCTATCAATTAAATAATAATTAGATATATCTCCTATCTAAAACATAGTATTATTATTAGCTGTTTCATTTGAAATCTCTTGAATTACATCCCAGTGTTCGACAATCTTACCATCCTTTATACGAAATATATCCACTATAGCAACTCCCTTATCTTGAGAGTTAGCACGAGAATGTACATGAAGAGCAACTGTATCTCCTTCAGCTACTACACGTTTAATTTCTGCAGAGGAGTTAGGGTTTTTAACAAAATCCTCCTTAAAGAAATCCATGAAAGCTTTTCGTCCATCAGCCACAAAAGGATTATGTTGCTTATAATCTTCACTTACATATTTAGGGATGATATCGATATTATGTTTGTTAAAAACTTCATTATAGAAATCAACTACCATCTTTTTATTCTTTTCTTTTTCTGCCACATCATCTTTCGATACTGGTGCAACATTCTCGCTCTTTATTGAGTTACCTTTGGCATTACCAATGAAGGATTGAAATGTCAAAGTCGACACAATTCCTAAAATAAACACAGAAATAATTATTATTATTAAATTTTTCTCTAATTTCATATATATCTACCTCTTTTAATTTTATAATTCACCTTCGATAACACGCTTAATAAAGGAAAAATCTTTCCCAGAATGTGATGTAAGAAATATTGTTAGGAAAATCCATCTATCCTAACAATACTCCTTATACGAGGCATATTTGAAACTGGTAACTCTAACTTAATACCTCATTAACAGTTGCACTGTCCACAATTTGAATAAACTTCTTAACCTTATCGTTCTCATCAAACTCATAAAGATGACAAAAATCTGCTATGAATGATTTCCCTGTTACTTTATATGTTCCACTATATTTTCCATACACGATAACAGTATTGTTATTAAAAGCATAAATTTCATCTTTAGCGCTATAGTTATCCCATTCAGTTCCAAGACGTTCATGTACATTTTTCACTACTTCATCAGGACCTATATAAGTGCCCGCATATGGAAACCCAGCAGCTTCTGTCCAAGATACATTCTCATTTAAATACGCTTTGAAAGCATCCATTTTCCCTTCACCAGTCAATACATACGTTTCATGTAATAGTTTTTGATATTTATTCATAGCATTAACCCCATGGCATTTCTTTTGTTACAACTTTTGCACTTAATTCCAATACACCTTTATTAGCATAGCCTGGATATGCTGTTTCAAGTTTTGCTACAAAATCTTTTGAAGTTTTACTTTCCTCAGAAGCTTGAATTGCAGTTCTTAGATAATCCATAGTTGCAATAATCGCTTGATTATCTAAGGATTTTTCGATTGATCCATGGCTTGGTACAATAATGTCAGCATTTAACGCTTGTAATACTTTCAAGTTCTCAATCCATGCCTCCATTGCTGCTTTTGAGCTAGTATCTGCTAAGAACACATGGATTTCGTTAAATACATCAATGCCTCCAATCAATAATTTTAGCTCTTTATTAAATAAGCTAGTTCTGTAATCATCTAAGCCTACAAGTTCAAATGTTAAACCTTGAAAATCAATTGTTTTCTCTTTAATAACTTGAGGTAATACCACATTGTTTGGTGCATTTTCTCCTAGTACATCTTTCCAAACTTTTAATTTCCCTAATACAGAATGAACAATATGTTCAACAGTAGACTCTGTTGCATACGCTATGGCTCCTGGGTAAGCAGCTTTAATACTTTCTAACCCAAAGTAATAATCAGGATCCCCATGTATAATAAAGATTTTATCTAGGGATAAGTTATTGTTTTTCAGATAATCCACAATTTCTTTCGAATCAGATTGAGTAAATTTTGAGTTTATTAAAAATGCATGTCCTGCTTTCTCAACTAAGGTTGCAGTTACCATAAAACTTTTTTCATCCGAACTAAACACCGTCAATTTTACATCATTTAGATTTGTATCGATTGTTTTAAACATAGAATGTTATTCTCCTTTTGTTAAAGTTATTGAATAGATAACACATTTTTATCTTGTTCCGACAGAAAGCCCCTCCTCAATTCCCCTGCATAGTTAATCGCACCAGCAAATAGATAGGAGATGTATGTCGGTTGGCGTAAGCTAACATGTTTGCTACTGTGATCTATAGTAAAATCATAATTGGACCTTCTTTAATAACAAATAGAAACTATAACTGTTATCAGAAAGATTTAAGTCCATCCACTTCTAGTCTTTTTTAAAACGTTAAATGTTATATACTTTAACTTAAAGTTTTTTAATATAAATTTTTGAAACGTGCTTCGATTTTATCTGGCGTCATTACCCCGCCACCAATAGGGATAATTTGATTATCCTTTTGTAAAAGTAATGAAGGATAACTATTAACACCAAGCTGTCGAACCTTATTGAAATCATTTTGTACATCTACAATTGTTTCTTGAGCATTTAAACGCTCTATTACTTGTTCAGGATCCACACCATGCTCAATTGCAATCTTACGATATGTTTCAGGGTCACTTAGACTTTTCCCCTCATAATAAAACGCTTTTTGCATAGCCGAAGTGAATTCTAACAAACGGTCTGGCGCTAATGAACGTAAAGCGGAAAAGCCAATTGCAGCATCTTTCGAATTCATTTTAAAAGTCCCTTCTTCCACCAATTTTTGATATGAAGGACCAAATTCTGCACCTGTAAGTTGATTAATTCTTTTATTCCCCTCTTCTATATATGAGAAATTTTTTATTGGTAAATCATCTAAAAATAATCCTCCACATAAAACTGTTAACGGCACTTCAGTGTGTTCTTTGTAAAATCCTTTAATACTTTCTGAAAATCCATAGCACCATCCACAATATGCGTCCCATACGTATATAAGATTATCTTGTTTCGTCTTCATTTAAATCTCCTACCTTTATTTTTATTAACCAGTCCAGCTATCACTTAAAATTCTCAGCTAACTTTTTGGTTTATATAAGTACATCTTTTTTATATCTTGTTCTTTTATGAGCTACCTTACTATATTTCCCCAAAACTAACCCTTTCAAAAAAATCAACTAAGATTTTTAACAAAAGATAACGCTACACATTATTGCCCCAAAGCAGAAAATACTATAGTTTGGAATATGCATTTCCTTTAATCTTTTAGTGACTTTCTAGACTGAGCGACAATGTGTGGGCCACCTTCCTTAAATAAATATACTAACCGTATTTTTACATAAAGCAGAATGAATTGTAACCAATTAAGTTACAACCTTTATGTAACTATAATAGTTACAACTAAAACAGAAGTCAATTCTTTTTTTAAATTTAATAACATAAACATAATTATAAGCTCTATCGAAAATAAATAAGTAGACCTTATCTCATTACACTCCTTTCAAATGTACAGAAATTCTATGAGCAATATTTTCTTATTTACACAGTAATCCTCACAAAAATAAAATTACTATATATAAATATAAAAAAGTCACCTGCTTTATAACAGGAAACTTTTTTGCATATTATTAACCTACAAACCCAAAATTCCTACAATCTGACGAGCTTTAGCATTATCAATATAATAATGCACCTCTAATCCTCTTCTTTCTGTACGGAGTACGGTTCTTCTCAATTTTGATAAATGCTGTGAAACAGTGGATTGAGGGAGTCTTAATATTTCCGTTAACTGTGTAACATTGCATTTTTTATGATGCATTAATTCATTTACAATTTGTAATCGTACTGGATGCGCCATAACCTTTAATAAATCTACGTTCTCTTCCGAAATTTCTTTTACATTTCGATCATTTTTTAATGCTATCATTTCACATTCCCCTTTATTATTTATTTCTATTTTCCTATTATCCTTATACATAGTACTTATAGATGAATACCTTTTATCCTGTTGAGAAAATATATTTCATATCTGCTTTATAGCTTAAACAAGTGATTATTTTTTGAAAATAACAATAATAAATACTATTTAAGTCGAAATTAATTCAAATAAACAAATAAATTAATAGAATATTCCGTCTTGTGTTGAAAAATACTGTTTGGTAGATTTTAATAGAGTAAAACTCTGCTATGATACTAATTACTGTATAGTATCTATGGAGAGGATGAGACTGAACAATGAATGTTCAAATAAAGGGGAACGAACAAATAACTCATTTATTAAATGAATGGTATCAAGAAATTAGAGCTAGGCATGTAGACGCCGCTCACTTACTTAAGCAAGAAATTGAAAACAAAATCCACGATATAGAAGAAAATCAAACCATACTATTATACTACTCACTTCTAGATTTTAGACACCAATATCTAATTGATAGTTTGAGTATTTCTAAAGATAGTTTTAAAAAAAGTGATGCTTACGAGACTCCTACGGATGACTTCCTTTCATACTATTATCACTTCTTTAAAGCAATCCACTCAAATGTTATGGGTAATCATAGTCTTGCAAGAATACATTTTGATAAAGCTGAAAGTTTATTATCGACAATACCTGACGAAATCGAATACGCTGAATTTCATTATGAATTGGCTGTTTTCTACTGCCATACACATAAATCAATCCTATGTATTAATCATGTTATGAAAGCTAAAGATATTTTTTCAAAACACATGGGATATGAATTAAAAGTTGCCTTTTGCAATAACTTATACGGGCTGGCATGTACTCATTTAAGAGAATGGGAATTAGCAGAGGAACATTATATTTCAGCGATGGATACATTCCAGAAAGAAAATTTAGAATACAATATTTTAATTGTCCGTCATAACCTAGGATTTATGTATGCTACACAAAACCTCTCTGAGTTAGCATTACGATATTTATCTGAGATTAATCAAAAGCTAGCCAGTGATTATAAAGCTTTATTTATTGAGGCAAGAGAACATTATAAATTAGGAGAAAATCAAATAGCTCAAGAGCTAATCGAAAAAGGGCTACAACTTTCCACTCAGTTAGGTATCGAAAGTTATATACATCACTTTAATATTTTGAAAAAAATGAACCTAAATAGTTGTGCAATTGATGTAGAAAAAGCTATCTTAGAAGGAATTTCCTATTTTGAACGCGAAGAACTATATGAATATATAAATGAATATACTGAAAAATTAGCAACCCAATTTTACAAAGAAAATAATCATGTAAAAGCAAGCTATTACTTTTATGAAGCTAGCAAAGCCAGTGAAAAAAACTATATAAAAGGAGCATTAAAATGAGAAAATTAGCGGTTAGCTTACTTGGTATCTTAATTGTTGTCACAGTAACTTTTGGATCGAGTTCTTCAACAGGTACTCAAAGTACGGTAAATATTATCAAATATTCACATGGACATACTGGATAATAAAAGGAAGGATTACACCTTCCTTTTTCTTATATTTTCCCCTTAAAAATCTATTAAAAACTACTCATCTTTTAATGTTCTTAAGTAAAAAACATGCTTCTCAAAAAACACCATGAGATTCATAAAGATACATATACATGCCTTCTTCTATTTTCTCTTCTTAAAGTGCCATTTATTCGTATTAATCCCTATTCATTTAATTTTGTTTTACCTTAAAAGCTGCCTTTATTACGCCTCATCTAAGGCTTTTTCTCTCACCTATCTTACATTGTTATTAAATTTCAACTATGCATTTTCCCATAAGGAGCAAAAATTAACTACATTCCTACGGAGAACCTTAAAAATATGTACTTCCTCTTTTAAGAATAATTCAAAATTTAAATTGATTGGCCTTTTGCTGTACTTCATGTATGCAAAATTGCATAGTATTTCGTATTGATAATAGTTATCGTTGTAACTATAATGGTTTCAGTAGGTTATATTTTCATTTACCTTTCAAATTTCAAAAATATTAAAGGAGGATTTAACGTTATGAAAAAAGTCATTTTAGCAGGCGCATTAGGAATTGCAGTACTTTCAGGTATGAATTTACCAGGGGTAGAAGCAACAAAAGCGAGTGCAGCATCTACGAATTTAGAAATTCAAGAGATTACAAAATATTACTCTATGAGTTCTTATGAAGTGTCTCAAAAGGAATCTTTTAACCTTAAAAAGGGTGAAGAACTTACTGTCTTTATAACAAATTCAGGATTCCCAATCTCTTATACAGTCTTTGACGCAGATAACCAAGTAATTGGCACATACAATGCTAATTCGCCATATGGCCGCGTATTTACAGCACAAAAAGATGGTAATATTTCAGTACAATTCCAAGCAGGTGCAAATTCTTCGTTCATGAAAAAAATGAATTTTACAGCTAAATTTGCTCTTTCTAAATTAAATTAATTGTAATAACTTGTTTATGCTCTATAAAAAATAAAATAAAAATGCTTATTCCATTAATAGAATAAGCATTTTTCCATTATCCGCCTATATTTCTTTTAATATTTTTCTTCTCCATAAGTTCGTGAACTACCCGCCACTTAACGTCCTAACGGACTGTTTGAAGTGGGGGCTTCTCGGTTAGTCGTTACTTTTGATAGCTAACGAATTCGTCCTAAGACAGCCGAGCTAACTCCCTTGTTCCAAAGGTTATTTTATTGCTATTTATGCTAACGCTAATAGGCGTATTGCTTCATTTTTGATATTGATAGCTGCGTTATATAATGCATTATTAGGCTCTTTGTCTCTATACCCTATTAATTTTTCTTTAGCAAGCAATGTCGGAGAAAGAACCTCATTAGCACTCGCTAATACGTTTCCACCTTCGTTCCATCTATTTTTTTCAATAATGATATTATAGGATAAATTTTCGAAAGAAGATGATAAAATCTTTACAAACATTTTGGGGATGCTTAGCATTCGGTGTATTGACGTTTGCTATCTTCTTAATTATAGGCTTAACAGATACACCTTTTAATGCCTTAGGTTGGAGAGACTGGTTAGGTTCTGTAGTTGGTGCAGCCATTATATCAACTGGAATGTTTACTTTAAAGAAATTAAATTTAAAATAAATATTCCGTCAATACTCTATACAATCTCATTTCCATGATTGGAGCAGTTAGCTTTTGCTAGCTGTTCTTTTTTATGAAGCGAACCTACACGCAAAAAAAAAAGAAATCTTTTATAGATTCCTTTTTTGTCTTACACTCTTTTTCAAATAGTGCATCTTTGCACCTACATTTATCATACCTTATAATTCTTATAAGGTAAATAAGATTAATCAACTTTGGTAACATCTTTTTATAAAAGGAACATTTACTACTAAGATCAATCCAGCATTTTATAAAATCGATAGCTTCACTATCAAAACTACACTTTAAATTCCTGCCAATTACATTATTATTGTGCTAATAATGTAATTGGCGCAGTGTAAACTGTGTCAGTTTTCCCATCAGCATGTGTTACTTCAATTTTCATGCGATATGTTCCTGCCTCATTCAAATTACCTGCGCTGTTACCGTCAAAAGTCCAAACATTGAAATCTTCATTTGTTCCAGCTGGCAACATTGATTGATAATTAAAGTCAGTTTCAACATAACCCCAGCCAGTAGCATATTGTTTTTCTACAGTTGCTTTGTATGTTACATCATATGCGTTATCATTTGTTGCGCGTAGGATAATATTTTGTCCCATTCTGTATTCCGTATCTGAAAGTTGAATTGTAAAATTGTTCAATGTTTCTTTAGGACCACAAATATATCGGCAAAATTCGCTCGCTCCCTCTGCTTGAGCTTTAGGTGTTTCCACGTTCATTACTGTTAATCCACCAAGAGCTAAAGTCCCTGTTAACAATATTTTTCCAAATGTTTTCATTTAAAATTCCTCCTATTAATCTTTAAATATTCGCCGTTAATTTTTAAAACATTTTCATAATTTTCTTTCGTGTAATTAGTGGTAAATATTTACTTCCACATACTACTTTGGTTTATAGTATTTTGTAACGTGATAATAAAACTTGAATTACTCTCGACTTAACGTTCTGTCGTAGAAAGATAAAAAATCTTTACTTGTGTTACTTTCAGATTTAAGTAATTTATCGAGCAGTTTACTGACATGTTCAGGTCATAGATCTTTTTTATGTATATAAAGATTGTCATGCAGGGTTGAATTCTACTTATTCTTAAGGTAGTAGTAAGAAGTCAAATAGACATTAGTGTGCTTGCCCTTTTATTATCAAGCCCTGTATCAAATGAATCTTCTTCCAAATCTATAAAATTTCTGTTTCTAGCAATATTAAAAATCCCAACTAACATACTGGCTGAAAATTAATTTTCTACACAGTTTAAAAATAAAAATGTATCTTTATTTTTAGAGTAATTCCTTTGCTCTCATGTAATAACATTTAATTTATTCCATTTTATCACATTTTATGGAATATCCAGTTTGTTATTGTAAAATCCTAAATATTACTACTATAATGTAAGTTTTTTCCAAAATATGATATTTCGGAAAAAAACTTACATTATAAATGTTGATATTGATACTATTTAGCATTTTAAAATACCTTCCACTCAATACCTTAAAGAGCTACTTAAATCAAGAAATTTCACTATTAAGGGATAATATAGTTCATAAGAAAAAGGCACCTAAAAGGCGCCTTCTTCTTATGAGATAAAAATTATTTAGCTAGTTATGAAATAATTATTCTCTCAAATAGACGATATCATCAACTTATTGAAATTGTTTTCCATAAGGATAACGAGAATATCCAATTCGAATCTCCATTTCCTTGGTAACTTTGAACAGCTTCATAGATTTTCCCTTGATACTCTACTCTATCCCCTTTTGTATATGCTTTCCTCGGATCCCATTTTTCATAAGAGGTATTTTGCTCTTTTGTTTTTATACTAAGAACACTACTTTGAATAGACTGATTTCCAGCTGCATCTATAGCCTTCACAGTATATTTGTATTCTATGTTAGCAGTCAGTTTACTATCAGTAAATGTGGTTCCCTGTACCATTTGAATGAATTTCCCGTCACGTAATACTTGATATTCTTTCACACCTACGTTATCTGTTGATGAATTCCATTTTAACTCTACGCTATTTGCAGTAATGTTGGCTGCTTGTAATCCTTCAGGCCGTGTAGGAGCTTCCGTATCTGGGCTAGGGTTAATAATTTGATCAACTTTCTTAAGACCATTAACTGTAACTTGATACACTATCTTCTTACCAAAGCTCTCCTGTATATTTTTATCCACATTTATAAGAGTCGCCCGGTTTCCACCCTCTAAATGTGTAAACTCAATATAGTCTCCGACTTTCATCGAAATTTTTTGTGTTTCAGCATTTTGTTGCCTGTTTCCATAAATATCTTTATTATATACCACTTTTCCAGATGAATTTTGGACTTTCACACTCGCATATGTACTATCAAAGTAATGATGTGGTACACCTGCTTTTAATTGAATTTGCATTTCTTCTTTTGTCTTATTAAAATCCAATTTTGCAAACTCAAAATCTCCTATTCCTTTCATTGACCATACAAATTGGTTTCCCTCTAAAACATTATTTGATATATCTGGACTATATCCCAAATTTGACAGGATTGACTTTAAATCTGGCAAAACACCGATTTTATCTGTTAACGGATTTTGAGATTTGGTACCTGTATTTGGATTACTAAGTATATTTCTTAATTCAGCTGGTTTATATGGACGACCTAAATGTTCTTTAGCCACACCTTGTATTGAAGTCGCTGCTCCAGCGATAATTGGAGAAGCACTAGATGTACCACTAAAGCCTGTTGTATAGAGATTTTTAGTAATCCTATTAGGCTCAGCACGAGTTGTATCTACGTTTTCTCCCCAACCATAAACATCAATTCTACTACCATAATTTGAAAACCATAAACGTTTATGAGGAACAGTTGACGATGCGGCTCCAATCATTATAGCTCCTGAATCTTTAAAGTCCGGACTATTGCGATTTAATACCTGTTTTCCATTCCGATCTCTAAATTGATCAAGGTCATTAGAACCATTTGCCCCAGCTTCTATCACAATAATTCCTTTATCCGTTCCAGCTCGTATTGCATCAAAGATATCTGGCTGTACTTCAACAGGTAAATATTTATCTCCATATCCATCATAAGAAGCTTGTGCCTCTAATAATAAAATATCCCCAGCTTGCAAATTATGTACAGCATTTATTATCGCATCAGCCGTATTATACGACCCATCACCTCTTATTTGGGATACTACTTTAACCTTAGCCTTCGATGCAATTCCTATGTTACCAACCTTATTATCTTCAGCAGAAACAATCCCAAGAACGGATGTTCCGTGCCCAACGTGTTGATCTATATTTCTACCAGATATAAGCTCAACTTTTTGATTTACTAAATCTTCATGGTCTAATAACCACCCATACTCCATATCTACAAAAGTAGTTCCTTTTCCATCTCCACCTTTAATGCTCCATGCATAAGATGCATTAATCCCATATGGTGCTTCCTTAAGATATCCCTGGTTTAAAAATCTTGGATCGTCGTAAGGGTTAAGCGATACAGTAGGTAATTGTACTTCTGGTAAAAGAGTTGGTTTTTCTTGCATATATACTTCTTCAACAAGATAAGATTTCTTAAACTTGTCCATCAATGTTTCAGCTGTTACTTTATTAGGCACTTCTACAATATAATAATCTAGTAAATTAGAAGATGAATTATTTTCAGTTTCCCTCGTATGTTTATCGATGTTTTCAATCTCTTTTGGGTCCACAGATGTAAATAAACGTTTTAATGTTAGCTGTGGAAATTCAGAAAAGATTTTTACTAATTCCAGATCGCTATCTTCGTTTTTTATTTGTTTTTCAAGTCCATCCTTATACGGGAAATTCACTTCACTTTTAAACTTTACAATAATTTGATCTTCTTCTTTAATATCTGCCTCAGATTGACTTATATTTTTTACAGGACCTTTCGAATCTGCATACACTACATTGGGATTTTCATGAAATTTAATTAGCTCTAATCCTGTAAAGGCCGTAAGTGCAATCGTAGAAACAAATATCCCTTTTATAAATTTCATAATGAATACCTCTATTCTTATTTCTTTATATAACAATTTATAGATTATTAAAGGTTCTACTTTGAATAAATAACTCAACATCACTTGTGTGTATTCATAAATTATTTTAAAGAATATTTTATTATACACTCAACAGGTTGTTTATTTTTTATATACAAATGAACTGTTAACACCTATACCCTTCCCTTCAAACAACACAACAATTGTCCTCATGATATGAAATATAAGTGAAAGCCCTTTGAAAAACGCCAAAAATATTAAAAATTCACTTATAAACAACCGGATAATTTTATTTCTATATTACTTTATAAATAATTCTTCCTAATTGCTAATATTTTCATAGTAGATGGCGGCACGTTTTTCTAACCATATTAATCTTATTGGACAAAATAATGATGAATGTGATGTTAAAACTAAGACAAGTTACCTATAATGGTAGTTGTGCAGTTTGTAAGATAGAAGAATGTAATTTGTATGCTACGATCTGACATAATTCTAATGGTATGGAATGTATATTTCTCCGTAAAAGTAACTTGCTTTTATCTTTTTTAAACAATTTATTATATTATTTTCATCTAATTAGGCACAGAAACAATTTAAAAATTCTTACTACTTTTTAGGAAAAACGTTTTTAGGGTACATTTTAAAATAGCTCTTTTTCTTTAAAATGTTTCTGTGCTTAATATTTAAAATATCTTATGTCAAAATTTCCCGCAACTAATATGTTAAATGATTTATAATTATATATAATATGGAATATTATAGTTGAATATTCCATATTATACTCTATTAAATATAGCGTATTTAACTTATTATGAATTGATCTGTTAGTGTAAGTATGAATTATTAAGTATGTTTTGTTTATAATTGTCACAATATAATTTTATCTTMGACGTTTTAATTACTTATAGAACATTTACATATGTTATAACTGTTATTTATGAGATAAAGAATCTCTCTACATATAAGATTTACTTAATTTAGATTTTTTCTCACTCAATCATTTTGTCGAAAAAAGTCGAATTTTCATATCTTTTCTTTATTTTTTTGTTGTAAACGTTTTATTTTCGTGTTACCATCTTAATCAAACAATAGATGGTAATAGTATTTCTTTCCCTTAGAGACATATAAACGTTCGGTAATACCATGAAAATAAGGCCAAAGAAATATGAGTTACTTGATAAAAGATTCAATGGGATTTTTACCACCTAAATTTTCTGTTAATTCAGAATGTAGAACTTTAACATTTTGTCCCTAAGCAAAATTTACATTTTAGCGTGGTAAACTCAAAAAGCTAAATCACCCACCCAAATTAATAAATGATATGTCCTGTTATATCTAGCGATCAGTAATGAGAAAAAGATTTCTTCCTAAGAAAACTTAGCCAATTAATAAAAAGTGTCTGAATTTCTATCTTTATTACCATCTATTGTTGATAACATATTTACCAATTATAAAAAAGAACCTATTGAAGGTTCTTTTTTATTATAATCATTAGCATTTGAATTATTGATAATCATTGGTGTTGAATCTTTATTCCCTCAGCTTTTATAGTTTTCTTTTATTAACACTTGAAGACTTATTGAGGTACGGTTCTGATTTTAATTTTTGTTTTTTTATTTTTAAGCGACTATTTTCCGAATGATGGGCCATCCACAGTTTTATATCAAATAAAGAAAGAATTATGTCTGTTTCAAGTGACATTTTGCTTACCTCCTTCTTTCTTATAGGTTATGTAGGTATTATATCTCTTGAATCTGGAGCCAATTTGAAATATATATAGTTTTCCTGTGAAGTCTTTAAATTGTTTACTAGTACTTCTCCATACAAACTCCAGATAGTAAAGTTATAATGGCAACTAGAGGTGATATAATGATCAACCATCATATTCTTGTAATAGAAGACGACCAAGAAATTCAGGAATTAATTAAACAATTTTTATTGACACAACAGTATACAGTTGAAGTTGCATCAGATGGATTAGAAGGAATGATACAATTTAATAAGCAATCCTTTGATTTGATTCTTTTGGATGTGATGATGCCAAACCTTAACGGATTTGAAGTTGCGAAAATGATTCGAAGTCAATCAAATGTGCCAGTTATTATGCTGACTGCGTTAGAAGAAGAACAAGATCAAATGAAAGGATTTGATCTTGGAATCGATGATTATATTACAAAACCATTCTCTTTTCATGTTTTGATTAGACGAGTCGAAGCAGTACTAAGAAGAAGCAATGATAAAAGCTTAGATAATCATTTCGTCTTTAAAGAATTGCGTGTCGATGTCGACGCCTATAAAGTATATGTAAATGAAGTTGAAATCTCCTTAACAATGAAAGAATTCGAAATTCTGCAACTACTACTACAAAATGAGAGAAAAGTACTCCTAAGAGAAAGCATCGTAGAAAAAGTTTGGGGCTACGATTATATTGGGGAATCACGAATAATCGATACGCATATTAAAAACATACGAAAGAAATTAGATATCCCTTATATTAAAACCATAAAGGGTATAGGTTATAAAATCGATGAATAGGATCGTAAAAATCCTGAAGATGAAGCGAATTACTTATAAACTCTTTATGACTACATCCCTCATTTTGTTAGCCTTTGCAGTCCTAATTTATTTAACTTTATACTTCTTTCTCCCTACATTTTATGAGCAATATAAAACAGAGCAACTTGAAAACGGGATGGAAGAAATAATTGATAAATCTAAGAATCTTACATTTCAAAATGCACAACCACTTTTGGAGGAGTATATGCAAAAAAATAATGCAATACTCAACTTTCCAAATTACGAAAGAGTAATCGTTTATTCTTCTCCTTTTTCTTTTACTCAAGGAAGTACTACTCAAGCAACACGTATAGGAAGTTCGAATAGCCTGAACAAATCATATGATATTCCATTTCAGGATGGTAACCAAACAGTCGTAGTTTACGCAACATTTCAACCTATTGATGAAGCTTCCAAAATATTGGTACGTTTCCTTCCCTATATCAGTATTATTGTAGTTATTATTGGGATAGGAAGTGCTTATTTATTTTCAAGGTTCATTACAAAACCACTCATTTATATTAATCGAGGGGCACAAAAAATGGCGGACTTAGATTTTTCCGAAAAAATTGAGATTCGTTCTATGGATGAATTAGGGGAACTATCCGATAGCTTGAATGATATGTCTATAAATTTACAACAAACTATGTTTGATTTGCAAAAAGCAAATCAGCAATTAAAAAGTGATATTGAAAAAGAAAGAGAAATAGAAACAAAACGCAGAGAATTTTTTGCAACTGTATCACATGAATTAAAGACCCCTCTTACTGTTATGAAAGGGTACTTAGAAGGGATGATATATAATATTGGTCCCTATCAGGATCGTGACCAATATTTAAAGAAAAACCACCAAATTATTGAAAGAATGGAACAGCTGGTTCGTGAGATTCTAAGCATGTCGAAATTAGAACAACATACATTTAAACCACAATTAAAAGAAATAAATCTCTCCGAATTAATAGATATAATCACAAAAGATCTCAGTTTTTTTGCTTCTCAAAAAGACATTCAAATCATAAAACAGATTGATTCTCACTTTTCTGTCTATACAGATCGGGTTCTTTTAGAAAAAGCCTTTAAAAATATTATTCATAATGCAATTATGTATTCACCGAATAATGAGAAGGTATATACAGCTAACTCAGGACTCAAAACAAAATTGTATCTTAATTCAAATTATCAATACAGGTGTACAAATTAAAGAAAATGATATACAACATGTCTTCGAACCATTTTATCGAATTGAAAAATCAAGAAATCGAAATACTGGTGGGAGTGGCTTAGGATTATATATTGTAAAACAAATTTTTGAAGCACTAGGTTTAGAGTACGTTATTAATAATGTAGAACAAGGTGTACAATTTGTTGTTAGCATTCCAATATCTGAGCAATAAACAACCTACCAATTCGGGAGGTTGTTTATTAGAGTTTGCTAATATCTCTTACTACTAGTTTCTCTAACAATTTTAGTGCGCTTACCTTTTTATTTTGTACCCTTTACACCTGTAATTCCCATTGCTATTAGTACATTCTGAAGAACATTTTCAGATGAATAGATTACTCGATTGGAAAAATACGAATACCCATTTTTAGATGTATCCAACCTACAAACTTAGCTATGAGTTTTAACTTTACCAGATTCAGATGATCCTAAAATAGTTTGAACTAGAATTGAATTCATGTGTATATAATCAAAAAAGGTTTAATCAATTTACCGGATTAGTCTGATCAAAATCAGACTATTTTTGATCCGTTAATTTCACCATTTTTGTTATTTTTTCACCATTACGATAAACTGTTACTTTAATTGTGTCCCCCGATTTTTTCTTTTCATATAAATACTTGCGGAATTGAACAACATTTTCTATTTGTTGTTCATCCAATGCACTCACAACATCATGCTGTTGTAATCCTCCTTTTTCTGCTGGTGACTGACTTGAGATATTCCCCAAAACAACACCATTTGTTATCTCTTTTGGCAATTTTAATTGATCACGTGCAGAATTTGTAATTTTCTCTACATCAAATAGCTGTACACCTATCATTGGACGTTTAACTATCCCCTCTTTTTCAAGAGACTCTAGAACTGTTTTAGCTATATTAATCGGAATTGCGAATCCGATTCCTTCAACTGCTTGTTGTGCAATTTTACTTGAATTAATTCCAATGACCTCACCCTGCTCATTAAACAAAGCTCCTCCGCTATTCCCAGGATTAATAGCTGCATCTGTTTGAATCACCTGTGCCTGCCAATCCACTTGCTGATTTCCAAGTGTACTAACAGGTATTACTCGATCCTTGCTACTAATAATCCCCTTTGTTACACTTCCTTCTAACCCTAATGGATTCCCAATAGCTATCACAGATTCCCCTGTACGAATTTTTTCTGAATCTCCCAGAGTTGCTACGTTTTTCACATCTGTTCCATCAATTTCTAGTACAGCTAAATCTAATAATGGATCTTTCCCTACTACTTTAGCAATAAGATTTTTACCATTATTCAACTTCACTTCTATTTTACTTGCACCGTCTATCACATGATTATTTGTGACAATGAAAACCTTATTACCTGTTTTTTTATATATGACGCCTGATCCTGAACCAGCTTCTTCTGATTGTGCTTGCATAGCAAATGGATTTGAATTTTTTTGATAGTTAATGACACCTACTACAACTTCTTTTGCATCTTCAATCATATTTTGAAGACTACTCATACCTTCTGGTTTGTGCGAGACAGGAGTAACCTGATTCACCTCGTTATTTTTAGTGAATTGACCTGCACCTCCTTTAATTTCATCTATATAAGGAGTGGTCAAGCTGATTGTAATTGCACCAATCATTGCACCAATTATTCCAGTAAAAAAATAACCTGTTTTTTTACCGTCTCTATTCATGTTTTTTCTTGTTTGATTTGTATCATAGTGTCCCATTTTGAACACTCCTTTCTCCCTTAATATCACTTGGATATTTCCATCTTTATATTTTCACTATAAGTCCTGCATCTGGAGTGTACATGGAGATAATCGGGAGTTTATCGAGAGCTGTAGACCTTTAATACAAAAAAGAACCCTTATAATAAGGATTCTGCAACAGGAAAACACAAATATATAATAATAATTTGTTATTTTCATACTTTTAAAAAACTAATTTTCACTATATGAAAGTTATACATGTTTTAAAATTTGTATCTTTCGAAACACTTCACAGACGTATTGAGGATTCTTTTTATCTTAAGATGCATGAAAATAAAAACTATTTATAAAGGGGTTCTTTACAAACAAAAAGAAGGCATCTCGAATAAAGATTAATCAAAATGGCCTTCTCTACACATGCCCATCAACTTAAGAATTCAGAATTACCCCAAAACAAAAAATGAGCTTTTTTGCTACAAGTTAGCACAAAATTTCGTTCTGGGGGTATTTACTTTTCTTAGCTTGATAGCGATGTGGTAGGGCCCTATATTTGACTCTTTTTCTACACCTAGATATTCTAGAGTTCGTTCTAACATAAGTGCAGCCTGTTGACGTGTGAGTGTGCCATATGGCGTAAACTTAGTAGCTGAAACACCTCGGATAATTCCTGTATCGTATAGGGCTTGTACATCATAATACCGGCTGCGAACGTATTTACACCGAGAAGGTGAGTGGGGCAAAAGATGATTACCCAGAACTGGTATGCTGGCTGTTCTTGCAGAGTTTGAGCGTGATATTATTCATGGAAAGCCTCTTCGTCTAGATCATACGTAAATACAAACAAAACCAGCAAAACACCTCTTCTGTGTCGTACTGGTTTTGTTGAAGTCCATCTAGAATTGTAGCTAGTTCAACGTGATTGCAAATTCCGAGTTCGGCGCGCCAGCAAATACAACCGTTCCGTTCTTCGGCAGTTTTACTTTGTTATTGCCGCTCACAACGGTAAAATTGACACATACTCCCTTCTCATCATACACCGCGAACGAACTCTTCGATGGCAACGCCACGGTCATCGTTTTCCCCGCTGCCGCTTGTGGGATCGTAAACCATTTCGCATACCCATTTGCTTGCAGCGTAACTTTGGATGATTGGCCTGCATCAAGCGGTTTTACGCTGGATCCACTTACGTATAACAATCCGGCCATCTCCATATATTCACTGCCGCCTTCTGTATAGAAATGAGTTTCCGTCGTATCACGGCCATTCATCACGGGAATCTGGAGCTGATGCGCCGCGGTGTTCGGACCTGTAATTTTTCTGCCATCCCAATAGCCCGCCAGGCCTTCCTTGCGAGTAATTTGTGTGGTAATAAGTTTCGGTTGAACGAGATATTCAATAGAACTAAATTTCTCGTTCACGAGATAGAACTTGACGCCTTCCCGCTTCGCCCATGCGGCAGCGGTTTTCTTCGATAGCACATTGTCTTCTAGTTTCTCGGCCAAATAGTGAGTCATCGCACCTTGCCCTAAGTCTGGTGTCGATTTATATGTGCTCTCCCTCAAATAAGTTCTTCCATTCTTCTCAGTGACAAAGTTGAGCTTAGAAGTACCCTTCTCATTAATAAAGCTTCCATCCGCAGTATATACATATTTTTCTTCTCGATTAGATGGTAAGAACAGTTCTCCATTCTTCGTAATTTCAATTTTGAAATGAGTTTCGCTATTGCCATAAAAGCCCGCTTTCTTTGCCACGTCTTGAGGCATCTTGACCTTGACCGGCTTGCCAAAAGATTTGTTCGGCTTGATGTTCTTAATTGTACCCTTCTCTTTAAGCACGGCGAGCAGCAATTCAGTTGCCAGTAGTTGATTTGTAGAGCTTCGTCCACCGGATGACAACACAGCCGCTGCCATTTTCTGTTCCGGAAGCACGACCAGTATAGCATGTTGCAGTGCCGTGTCGCCGCCCTTAGCCAAGCCTTTTATCCCATATTCACTAAATGGGTATAGTTTCACACTATCCCAGCCAAGACCATAGTTAAAAATATTATCTCCATCCCCCGGCCACATTCCTTTTTTATATTCCTCTTGCTCCATCGCCTTGACTACCTTATCAGAGAGGATCCCTTTTCCCTGTCCCATAAATAATTGTGAGAATCGTACCATATCTTCTGCCGTGGAAGAGACCCCTCCCGTACCAATCACATTCACCGATTCAATTGGAAGCTGCCCTTGGTACGCCGGAAAATAAAGTCCAGCCCGCTTTTCGTCTCTCCATTTGTCCTGCGGCGTTTTTGTATGATTCATCTTTAAGGGTTCTGTAAACCGTTGATGTAGAAATTCGGTAAAGCTCATACCGCTGACTCTTTCCACCAAAATTTCGGCCAGCGTAAAGCCATCGTTGCAGTATACCGAAAACGCGCCAGGGTCTGCTTTCAGGCTCTGGTTGGACAATTGCTGCAACAAGAAATCATGGGAATAGGTATCATTATCGTTAAATAAAAATGCATTACTTAACGTGGAACCTTGCAAGCCGGAGGAGTGATTCAACAACATACGCGGGGTAATGCGTTTGTACCGCCCATCTTTCATCTTAAAATCAGGAACATAGTTGACCACAGGAGCATCCAAATCGACTTTTCCTTCGTCGACCAATTTCATTACAGCCGCTGTTGCATACATTTTACTGACTGAACCAATCCCGTATAGAGTATCTTTGGTTAGCGGCTGTTCCCCTTCCATATCGTTCTTTCCAGCCTGCCCCGACAAAGTAAGCTTGCCATTATCAATTAGCGCATACTGCACGCTAGTCGTCCCATGGGACTTCGTGAGTAGCGCAGCCTTTTCTGCTGCAATCTTCTTCAGTTCTTGGCTAGCTACTTCTGCGTTAGATACAACTGTAGTCTTACCGTCAGAAAATGCTTTCGCCCCTGTTGGTAGAATCATAGTTAGCGCTAATGTAGCGGCTAATACACCAGTTAGTTTATTTTTCATGAGGGAATTGCCTCCTTAGATAAGTGATCAATTTCATCATTTATTTGTTTAACTATGAAAATATGATAAAATTTATCCGTTCTTCCTTTTGGCCTACTTGCTAAATTCAGCAAGTAAAATATTTTTAAAAGGATCATGATTATCAGCATTAAGGCTGTTCAAATTGACAGCTAATGTATGCTTGCCTCCAAGTGTGCCTCCAGCAAAAGTAACAAACCCTGGAATGCTACCTCCGTGTCCCCATATTGAGACACCGTTTGGAAGCTTAGTTTCATAGATTCCAAGACCATATCTGCCAAATGCAGCTTCTCCTGTTGGAACTGTAGTAAGCATTTGTTTTAGTTGCTGTTCTTTTAGTAATTTACCCCCAAGTAAGTAAGAGAAGAATTTGTTTAAATCATCAGCAGTAGAAATCATATCTCCAGCCGAGCTCCCCATACTTGGGTTATAATAAGTAACATCTTTTGGCTCACTTGCTCCGTCTAGTTGGATATATCCACGGGCATGCTTGGTTCCTGGAATCACGCTTGAATTGCCAGGTAAGAATGTATTCGATAATTCAAGCGGTTCAATAATCCGATTTTCAATCTCTTCCGCATAGCTGTTCCCGGTTACTGTTTCAATAAGGATCCCTAGTAATACGTATCCTGTATTTGAATAAGACCAGCTCTTTCCTGGAGCAAAATCTGGGGGCATCGAAATCCCCATCTTTACTAATTCTTCAGCCCTATACGATTTTTTAGTATCCATAAGATTAAAGCCTTTTGACCTTGTGTATTCAGCGATACCACTTGTGTGGTTCAATAATTGCCGGATAGTAATCTGTTTATCATCATACCCGTTTCCTTGAATGACACCAGGCAACCATTTTTCAATAGAGTCGTCTAGATTCAAGCTGTTCTCTTCGGCTAATTGAAGTACAACTGTTGCCGTGAACGCCTTCGTCACGCTACCAATGCGAAAGCGAAAATCTGTTTCCATTGGTTTCTTGCTGCTCAGATTCGCTACCCCAGCGGCATAACTCCATGTTTTTCCACCCTCAGAAGTTTTAGCAAGTACCCCCGGGAATCCAAGTTGCAATGTATCCCGCACTGCTTGCTTGACAGAATTACGATCTCGTTGAGTACTTGTTTGTAACGAACTAGATACACTTTGAGTAGGTTCTGCTTTTACAATTAAGGTTGGCGTTGTGTATAACAGGGAACTTCCAGCTATTAAAAGGGCAAGACTTGCAAATGTAATTTGACTATGTGTTTTCATAGGGCATTCCTCTCCTCTATTCATATTGTATAGTTGGTTTCTTGCTATTTCGTATTAACCACACAGCTACCATCTCCACCAATGAAAAAAGGTCAACATTGAATTCGTAATCATCTTCATAATTATTATTTTTACAAACGCCATTCTATCCTGGGTAAATCCCTCTTTTTCTACATATATGTTAACCACAGAAATTACTTCTTTTCCTTGAAACACTCTTGTTACTGGTCTGTTTTTCATATATAAGTCATATCTGTTCCGCCTTTCACACCTCTTTATATTTTTATCATACACAATGAAAATTTCTTTTTTCTTACCCATTTCTTACAAATTACTTACGTTCAAAATCGCTTTTATACTAGGGTAGAAGGAGCATCTGTGCCGGAAGGTTCAGTAAATATATTAATCAAAAAGAAACACAGAGGTTTTTTACTTCTGTGTTTCTTTTTTTCATCCTTTTAAATATTAAGAGCCGATTTACCCCTAACAGGATGAATTCTGGCTCTTTTCTAATGTAATTTTTCTTCTTGCAATACAACACAAATGACATTGTGCTGCATGAAACACTCCTAACGTTGTTAAAATCACTTGTTTTTAAGTCAAAATTTATTTAACTTAGGGCAGATACTCCATATCCATCAGCTTAAGAAAAATAAACGCCCTCAAAACGAAAAAATAAACTACCTTCTCAAAGTAACTACCTGTAGAAAAAGAAAATGTTCATTTAGGAGATATATTAAAACCTTAGCTTGATAGTAATGTGGTGCTACCCCACATCCGTCAACTTAAGGAGAATAAACGCCACCAAAACAAAAAAGCCCCAAATTTTTCATGAAAATAAGTTGGGGCTTTTGAACCAGAAAAGTATATTTTTAACTATGAAAACTACGATAAATTTTTCCTTTTTTCCTACTTGCTAAATTCAGCAAGTAAAATATTTTTAAAAGGATTAGGACTGTCAGTTCTACCCAAACTATTCCAATTGACGACCAACGTATGCTTGCCTCCAAGTTTACCTCCAACAAGAGTTGTAAACCCTAGAATGCCACCGGTGTGTCCCCATATCGAGACACCGCTTGGAAGCTTAGTTTCATAGATTCCAAGACCATATCCATCGATTCCTTCTTTTCCTGTAGGAACTGTAGTAAGCATTTGTTTTAGTTGCTGTTCCTTCAGTAATTTGCCACCGAGCAAGTAAGAGAAGAATTTGTTTAAGTCGTCAGCAGTAGAAATCATATCTCCAGCAGAGCTACCTGCACTTGGGTTATAATAAGTAACGTCTTTTAGCTCACTTGCTCCGTCTGGTTGGACATATCCACGGGCATGGTTAGTGCCTGGAATAACACTTGAGTTGCCTGGTAGGAATGTATTCGACAATTCAAGTGGTTCAATAATCCGATTTTCAATCTCTTCCGCATAGCTGTTTCTGGTTACTTTTTCAATAAGAATGCCCAGTAATACGTATCCTGTGTTTGAATAAGACCAGCCATCTCCTGGGGCAAAGTCTGGAGGCAGAGAAACCCCCATCTTCACTAACTCTTCAGCCGTATACGATTTTTTTGTATCCGTAAAATCAGCGTCTTTTGACCTTGAGTATTCAGCGATACCACTTGTATGGTTCAATATCTGCCGGATAGTAATCTGGTTACCATCATATCCATTTCCTTGAATGACACCAGGCAACCAGTCTTCGATGTAGTCGTCTAGATTCAGGCGATTCTCTCCAGCTAATTGAAGTACAACTGTTGCGGTGAACGTCTTCGTCACACTCCCAATGCGAAAGCGAAAATCTGTTTTCATTGGTTTCTTGGTTCTCAGATCCGCTATTCCAGCGGCATACCCCCACGTTTTTCCACCCTCAGAAGTTTTAGCAAGTATCCCCGGGTATCCAAGTTGCAATGTATCCCGCATTGCTTGCTTGACGGAAGTACGATCTCGTTGAGTATTTGTTTGTAACGAACTAGATACATTTTGAGTGGGCTCTGCTTTTACAATTGAGGCTGGTGTTGTATATAACAGGGAACTTCCAGCTATTAAAAGGGCAAGACTTGCACATGTAATTTGACTACGTGTTTTCATAAGGCATTCCTCTCCTCTATTCATATTGTATAAGTGTTTGCTTACTGTTCCTTACTTCCTGACAAGACTTAGGGAAAGGCCCTGACGCATATAGATTAAAAGGTATCTATCAATACCAACAATTTGAGCCAGTTAAATCTCCATCCCTTCTATAACAAAATTATTCAAAGGTATGAAAGCATATTATGTACCCTTAGTTATTGTTAGGATTAACACAACATGAGACATAGCTCCAACCCATATTTTACTTTATTTATCCATGATATGTATTGAGAAAGGATGTAAATTCGAATCCTTTCCGTACCCCAACTATTGATCGTTTTTTTCACCTATTATAAAATCAACAGATAACTATTCATTTACGCAAATGTACATCAATATCAGCCTTGAATTTCAAAATACAAATTATTAATAAAACAAGTAAAGTAGCTATATTAAGAACATTGAAGATATAAAAAAAACAACAAGCCTGTCAGTATATCAGATATAAATCCTTCTCTGACATTTTTTAAATATTGATTAAATTTTTGAAGACAGCATAACTTTCTCTAGTATAAATATGATAATGCAAGCAAGAATCTCGTTTTACATATAGCAAACACGTTATAATGATTACTGAAATCTTGCCGGAATATAATAGGTGTGATAGATGAAAAAATGGAACTAATTAAACAAGAAACAGACTTAATATAAAAGATGCGTTTTCAGCAATAAAAATAGAAGTGGACCAAATCGCAAAATCTTTACAACATGGAGAAGAAGTACAGTTACTTGGTTTTTGAGGACATCCGAAGTCCAGGAACTTGTAGAGCGTAACGGTCGTAATCCAAAAACAGTAGAAGCGATGAAGATTCTCCCTTCAAAATTACCAGGTTTTAAAATCAGCTAAGAGCTTAAATATATGGTAAAGTAAAAAAGTATTTCCCTACATATTAAGAGAATACTTTTTTTAAAGGAACCTCAAAACTCACACATACCCTATACAGTAAAGGAAGTTTGGTACATGCAATTTTCTATAGACGCGATTCGTAATTTCCTCATACATGATATGGAATCCTATCGTGAAATGCTCCTACAAGAAAATGATTATGACAATATGAAATGGAGTTACACTACATTCATCGATATGAATAATTACCTAAAGAAAACAAATATGGATCAAGAGGAAATTCAAGAGTTATTATCGGTGAGCCGTGAAGGGATTTCTTTTGGATCGGTAACAAAACGTGATATGCTCTTTATACATTCTCTTACTAGTCCAAATCGATGTTTGGAACTAGTGGAAACCTATAAATTGATGGAACGAACAAACGAATACGTTCCCAATATGAAAGAAGAATTGCAATGGCTCAAAGATCGATGGGAAAAAGGGTTTTATATTTTTGTTAATCAATAAATATGTTGTATTTATAAAAGCGCTTACCATAGCAAATGTAGAAGAGTCAAAGAATATGAATATAGCTTAGAAAAAAGCAAATCTTCTTAAAAGGGAAGCTTGCTTTTTTCTTATTCCCCCTTTTCGAGGGGATGAGCAAAAACCACCCTTAATGAACTTTATAAATTATGTTTAGTACTTGTTAACAGCAAAAGGAAAAAAATAGGTGTTAAAGGATATTTATTTTATTGATATTTTAAAATCATATTGTTTTAGTGTGTTTATCTGTGAAGAATGGAGACTGGTTTTTATTTAATATCTTCCGAAATAAAAAAAGAGACCTACTAAATAGGTCCCTTTTTTATTCTACATATAAGTTTCATTGCTTTTTGGTTTTGAAATTGTAAGGTATAAAATTGTATATAGCGTTTTCTTAACATTACTATCAATAGCTAATTCGTGGCTCTCAGGATTTCTTACTTTCTTAGCTCTATTATTCTGTTCTTTCGCTTAAAATTCCAATATCCCCATAACTTCTTTCGTAAATAGTTTAAAATCAGTTAAATGTTTTTCAATAATTTGACGAACAATATCTAAATTTACACTTTGATAATCATGAACAGCAATATTACGAAATCCCACCATCGCCTTTAACTTATTTGCTAGCTCTACGCTAAGTAATCCTGCTGTAACCAATAAATCAAAAGCCTCTCGACTAGATTGGGGTAGTCCTAATTTTTTCCCAGCAACAATATGCATTGCTAAATCAATACTCGCTTCACAAGCTCTTTGTATATTCAATATTATTGAATCTTGCTTTGTGTAATCCTCCAAATTTTCAGGGTCATTTCCATATACATCTTGGATTCTTTTTATACAGCGCTCTATTGTGGAAATTTTATTTAAAATAACCTCATTCTTCATATATAGACCCTCTTTTCTTTATATCATCGAATACTACCTTGCGTTCCTCATTCAATTTTGAATACATTTTTAAAGTTTTCATTTCAAAAATGATTTTCCGTTCTTCATCAGAACAAAATATTGTCTTTCCTGTATGTATAATCTGAGCTTGAAAAACTGTAGAAGCTTCAGATAAATCAACTAAATCAACATCTCTATGAACAATGTTAGCTAACTCCTGTGCTAATAAAAAACGTTCATAGTTCCCTAAAGTTGTGTCACTTAAATAAGCTATATCAATATCACTGTCTTCCCGTTCTCTGTTCTCAGCCGTTGATCCAAATACAATTATCCAATAGGGATTCACCGTCTCTTGTAATTTTTCTATAATAGCTGTTATCATGCTTTGAAAAATCATTTAATTAATCCCCCTTATTATACTTGAATTTTATTATATCATAACCATTACGAAATCCATTAATCTACAACAATTACATAAACAAATTTAAACCTTCTTAGTACTTAAGCACCTCAAAATTACGTGCTTATCCCTGTAAAACACTGACAATAACTGTCAGTGTTTTATATGTTAATTCACCTTTAATTTCTCTTTTACTTTTGTAGGGAGTTCGTCTTTCTTAACCTCTTCCCAAGATTTCACACCTTTTTCCTCAGAGTAATATATAAGTAAAAATGCTTCTTTACGAAGATTTTTTAATGCTGTAAACTCCATTTCTTTTTCCTTACCGTCCTTATCAATTCCAGACAATTTATATTGGTAAGTCGTATCACCATTAACATTTTTCTCTTTTAATTGTTCGCCATCCTTAGTAATTTGAACATAATATTTATCTGTACCAAGTCGATTTAAGTTACATCCCGATAAAAACACAGTAAACATCACAAAAACACTAAACATAAGCATTATTCGTTTCATATTATTCACCTCATATTTCTTCTCTCAAAAATTATATCCTAATCTTCTTACTACCAAAATCCATTAACATTACACTAACATTACATTTTCGTAATATAGGCTTTTCTTTTTTCAGATACTCATCCTTTAATGGTTACTTAGGATTAGCTGAGTCTTACTAATCCATTGGGACATTCAGCTCTTCCACCTTTTCATAAACGTAAATGACCTCCGTTGCTCCTTCTACATACTTACCTTTGGCCTTTTTCGGCTTTTCTATCAACTTGTAGCCTGGAATCTCTTATTAAAGAAGGAATCGAAAAAAATGAAATTAAAAATGATATAGATGTTATGTCACTTGCTTCTTTCCTTTCTTCTTCAATGAAAGAAGCTATTATGGCTAGTTGAGTATGAAAAAATAATATACACCATCATTATTTTATAGAACAAATAAGACATCTTCTTAATTCATATTCTGCATAAAGAATGCAAAAGAGAACTCAAAAAAAGATTAGACTCCTTTTTTGGGCTCTTTTCTTTTCATAATGCAATTTATTATTTTAAATCTACGCAAATTCTATCCTTTAATGCAGGGTAGATTTATAGCCTGTGAAAATGTTATTTCATTTTTGAAGACCTCTTCACAAAATCCTTAATATCCTTTAATTTTTTTCCACTAATATTATCTTTGATGGTTGAATCTATTTCATTTTCAATATAAAAAGTTTTCTCTTTAACCTTTACCTCAAATTTATATTTATTTTTATCCCAATCTATTAAATTGCTTTTTAGTTGCGCAATATCCCTTAAATCAAACTGAATCATAAAAGGTTCTAAAGCTGGATAAAAATGTCCAAGTTTACTATTCTCTTTTAAAAAAACTATATATGTGTCACCAGATTTAGGTTTTATATACAATGGATCTTTGTTTTTTACTTTTTTTGTAAACACTTTCGTAGCACCTTTCAGAATTATTCCATTGTCATCAATAACTTCATTACTTTCCTCTAATACGAGACTTTCTGAGTATCTATGATTTATTAAAATTTTATTCTCTACAGAGTCCCCTTTTAAAATTTCTTTAACATGAAAACTAAACAGATGGCCTTCGACATCTTCATCTTGAATCTCATATGATGAATTGTTTGCCATATTCCATTTAGAGTGTAAACCGTCATATTTACCTAGTACAATTACATCTGCTTCTTCTACCATTTCACTTAAATGATTTGTAGTTTTGAATGTCTTACTTAATACTATAGTTTCAGAATTCGATGAAACATTAGACACTTCTGCTATGTCTGTATTTGACCAAATTGTTTTACCAATAATAATTAAAAAAGTAAATATTAATAAACATAGACTCCATTTTATTACTTTATGTTTATACATTATAATAACGTCTCCTTAAAAGATATTTTATACCATTTTCTCAATATAAATATTCCGAATTTTAAAAAAATATTAATTCAAAACAAGATAATGATGCTATAATTCTCTTGTTAAAAATAATCTTTGGAGGGATAATATGAATTTTAGAAAAGGGATTACTGCATTTTTATTAGGTAGTGTGTTTGTCTTTTCCAGCGTTGGAGTTTCAGAAGCTTATGTAAAAGAAGGATGGAAGCTACCTTCAAAATCAGCTACATATAAGTGGGGAGACAGATTAGACGATGGCTCCAGTATCATTAAATCCGGTTGGCAAGCTGCAGATTCAGCCTGGTACACTGCTTCTCGTATTAACTTTACAGTTTCTTCTTCTTCTGTGAACAAATTAAACTCTTGGTTTGAAAGTTCCTCTACTTATTATGGAAGAATGAACACAACTTATAATACATCCACTAAAAAAGTAACGAAATTCGCTGGTGATATTAATGCAGGGAATACAAATATTACAAAATCTAATGTTGCTAAAAGTACAGGAGTACATGAGTTTGGTCATGCAATAGGAATAGGTCACAACAGTGGCACTTCAATTATGAACAGCAATCGTAATCGTACTACTATGCATGTTCCTCAAACTGACGATAAGAATGGTGTAAATGCAATCTATTAACAGAAAAAGGAGATGATTTCTTAATGTTAAATAAAAAAGCAAAAAATTTAGTAATTGCAATTCCTTTAGCTGCAGTGATTGGTTTCGGAGGATATTCAGCATATAATAGTCACTTCTCCAATATTGCTGGCGAAGATAAGAATGCTGAAACTATCATTCTCAGTAAAGATTTCCCTGCTACAAGTGATTTAAATCAAATGATTAATGAAGCCGATCTAGTTGTAATTGGTGAATATGGAGGTCTTGACTCTAAGTGGAATATGGCACGTAATCCAAATAATCCATCGGAAGAGGATACAGAAAATTATGTTGAAGGACATCTATATAATTTCAATATTTCCGAAACAATTAAAGGTGTTAATGAAAATAAACAAATAAAAATCAATCATCGTTTTGCTGAAACAGTTAAGCTTGAAGATTCTAATGCAGTTGTTGCACCAGATGGCACAGTTACAAAACAAGCTACTAAGGTAACTACTAAAGAGGTTCAAAATAAGGATCCTTTATATATCGAACCTAAAGTTAATAAAAAATATATGATGTTTTTAAAGAAAGATCAATTATTTGGAAACTACTACGGAGCAATTGAACCATTTGCAATTACTTTTGATGAAAATAACAAAGCTGACCTTCAAACAAACATAGAAACTATTAATGAAAGTAAGATGTCTTCCAAGGCAGAAATTGCAGGTAAAACAATTGTATTGAAAAATGAAATACATGAAACTATTACTGACAATATTAGCGGTAAGACCCTTAATGAATTAAAAGATCAAGTAAAACAAAATGTTAAGTAATAAACATAACTTTTAATAATTTATCCTAATTCATACGATAGTAAAAATTAATTTATTGAAATTGTCAAAAATTAAATACAAATTATCTTGAACTACCCCTACTTTCACATCGTTTAGAATTTTGGGATGAATGTCAGGAAATAATAAAAAAAGAAAGGGCTTATCTTTAAGTAATCCTTAACATAAGCCCCTCTTTCTATCTAATTATTTAAACATATTCGTTTCCATCACTCTATACAGCAATTTCTATTACAATGGATTACCTATTTCAAATAGCGAAAACTACAAATTAGTTAAAAAATTAAACGTTTATGCAGTTGGTTGGGCTTCACTATTACCACCAATTGCCGTTATGCATATAATTGAAAAATAGTTCATTTCTAAATTTATCATTTTAGCCAAGAAGACTCCTTCCTCAAGGAGCGCGAAGTGAGTAGGTGGGAGATGAATTGGCCTCGGACAAAGGATGGCAGGAAGCCACCTTAATTGTTCGACATACATAAAGTGTTACTTCACTACCTACCGAATGTATGTTCGTTGTATAATAGACGCATACCGAAATGGAGGTGAAATGAATGATGATTAATAAAGCATATAAATTTCGTATCTATCCAAATAAAGCACAAGCGATCCTAATCAATAAAACGATAGGTTGTTCTCGTTTTGTATTCAACCACTTCCTATCCCTATGGGATAATGCATACAAAGAAACCGGAAAAGGTTTGACATATGGTACATGCTCTGCCAAACTCCCTTCCATGAAGAAAGAGTTTGTTTGGCTAAAAGAAGTGGATAGTATTGCGATTCAGTCGTCTGTTCGCAACCTTGCGGATGCTTATACACGCCTTTTCAAAAAACAAAACAATGCCCCGCGTTTCAAATCTAAGAAGAACAACGTACAATCTTATACCACAAAACAAACAAATGAAAACATTGCCGTTGTAGGAAACAAAATAAAATTGCCAAAACTAGGTCTTATTCGATTTGCCAAAAGTCGTGAAGTAAAGGGACGCATTTTAAATGCTACAGTTAGGCGGAACCCTTCTGGTAGATATTTTGTGTCACTATTAGTTGAAACAGAAGTGCAAGAACTTCCGAAAACACATTCTTACATTGGAATGGATGTAGGACTAAAAGATTTTGCCATTTTGTCAGATGGAACAACCTATAAAAACCCGAAGTTTTTTCAATCATTAGAAGAGAAGTTGGCTAAAGCACAGCATGTTCTTTCTAGAAGAATGAAAGGTTCTTCTCGCTGGAATAAACAGCGAGTAAAGGTAGCTAAAATTCATGAATACATGGCAAATGCTAGAAAAGATTACTTGGACAAAATCTCAACTGAAATCATCAAAAACCACGATGTTATCGGTATAGAGGATTTGCAAGTATCGAATATGTTAAAGAATCATAAGTTAGCAAAAGCCATTAGTGAAGTATCATGGTCACAGTTTCGAGCCATGTTAGAATACAAAGCAAAATGGTATGGCAAACAAGTCATTGTCGTATCGAAAACATTTGCTTCAAGCCAATTATGTTCTTGTTGTGGATATCAAAACAAAGACGTTAAAAATCTAAACCTACGTAAATGGGACTGCCCTTCTTGTC
>NZ_JBFUIV010000022.1:0-91649 GCF_056401715.1 Bacillus sp. P4_E1 | reverse complement strand
GATTCCTTCAGCTTCAAAGTGTTTCACCCAACGACTTACAACCGAGTGATGAATACCTAATTCTTTCGCAATGGTTTTATAGCTCATGCCTTCTTTTAAGTATAAATCTATAGCTTGTTTCTTAAATTCTACATCGTAAGTGACTCTAATTTTTCCCATGAAAAAATCCCCTCCATAGTAAACAGGTTAATGTGCTTTCTTTTTCCTGTCTACTATAAGGGGATCATATCAGGAACGTGGTCGTCTTTTTTATATCATTGCTAAAATTTTATGTAAAGTTCCATCGATATCAAAGAAAATCATATTACAATCTCCTCACTAATAACTACTTATTGTTTTCTGCAACTTCATATCCTCTCACAAACAATAGAGTCATATAAGAAATAATAAATGAGAAGATACTATACATACCGACCCAAAAGAAAAACTTTGGAGGGAAGGCGATAGCACCTACTATTAAAAAACTAGCAAACGTTACAATTGGCATTACATAGTACGTTCTCGTTCTACGTGTTCCAATAACAGAAACGATAAAGATAAGTAATGGACAAATTAATAAGACAAAAATCAATTCATTCATAGTTATGTCCCCTTTTCTAATTGAAGTAATCTGTTTCTCGTAAACGTTTTGAAATAAATACTCTCCTAATATAACTTCGCTAACATATACATAATCCCTTTTGAAAGTCAGTAATAAATGATTGATTTCACAATGAAAAACGTAAGCAAGAGAATACTCGCTTACGCTATAGAATAAACATCGCAACGATCGTGGTGACGATTAAGCCAATCACAACTGGTAAAAAGTTTCGGCGCGCAAGTTCAAACGGATCTACTTTGCATATGGCAGCGGCAGGAATAAGCGCCCAAGGAATTAAAGTGCCACCGCCAGTCCAGATTGCTGCAATTTGCCCAAGTGCTGTTAATGTAGCTGTTCCATGCCCAAGTGCTGTTCCGAAAAGATTGGCAATCGAACCAGCAAGTGATATACCGGAAAAGCCAGATCCATCTAAGCCTGTTATGACACCAACGATAGTTAATGTTCCTGCCGATACATATTGGTTTAAAGGAACAATTTGAGATAAGGCGATTCCTAAGTCGTTAATGATTCCATGTGAACCTTTCGGTAAATAGTCCCCGATAATTTTCACAAAGCCGCTATCTCCTAAATAAAAGAGTGCAGCAATTGGGATAACTGGACCAAAGATTTTAAATCCAAATTGGAGCCCTTCTATAAAATAATCGGTCGTTTTATTCAGTCCATTACCTTTGTAGGCGATGAGAGAAATATAATAACAGTCGTCCCGCCGATAAGTGCAGTTGCATCGCTTCCTTGTAGTTTAAATTGAATCATGCAAAGAATATCTATGGCATATACGATCGGAATACAAATAGCGATCCATTTTTTTGTCTGAGGAGATAATGAAGTGAGCGTTTTAGAAGACTCAGTTGATGGAATAGATTCTTGTATAGATAAGCCTGTATGAAATTCTTTTCGTAAGAAGAAAAATGCGACGGAAGTTGTCACAATACCCATAACGATAACGAGGGGCACACTTGCTGAAACAACGCTGGAAACAGGAAGACCAGCAGCATCTGCAGTTAATTTCGGTGCACCTTGAATAACGAAGTCACCAGATAAAGTATGATATTATAATGTATATAAATACTTATTAAATGAGGTGAAACGCAATTGTATAAACCGTTCTCACAGGCAGACTATAAGCCCTCTGATAAGCCTAAAGCACTGTATATAAGGAAGTCTAAGAAGAGTCAAGGCAAGACTGAGATAGAAACAATTGAAAGCCATTTAAAGCGTTTAACGGACTTCTGCAAAGATCAAGGCTGGAACAACTACGTGATTTATAATGATTATGTTGCAAAGTCAACGGACATAAACAGAATTGAATACAATAAAATGCTGAATTCTTGTTTAGATGGAAAGCACGATTTAATCGTTGTTGTGGAAGAATCAAGGTTATATCGTACAGTAAATGAACAGACGAATGTGTATGAAGAATTAAAGGGAACGGACATAGCTATCCTTTCCATACGTGAAGGCTACATCTTCCCTAATGATAGAAATCAGTTTCTAACTAATATCATTCGTGGTGCTATGAATCAGCAAGAACTTGAAAACTTTGCTTATAGGATGAATGTAAAGGTTTTAGCAAGTGCGAAGGAAGGTAAATATGTCAATAAGCTACCTTTCGGTTATTTCAAAGATAAGGACAAACTGACACCACATCCTATTGAAAGCAAGACGTTTAGGTTTATTGTAGACAAAGTATTAGAAGGATATGTAATAGCTGAAATCATTGGGCAACTTAACCAACTAGGATATACCACAAAGTCTAATAAGAAATGGAAAGACGTAGGTACAATTACAAGGATGTTGGCTAATCGTGTTTACTTAGGTGAAAGCCACTATTACAGTAAGATGTTTGATGAAGATGTTATAGTGCGTGATACACATCCAGCATTATTAACTATTGAAGAATTTCAAAAAATAAGTAACATGATTCGTTCACGTAGCAGGAATCCACAAGGTATCAGGTACACTCAAATCAATACAGTGCTGGATAGATTAGTTGTATGTGGAATGTGTGGTAATAGGTTACCAATTCATAAATCATGGACTAATAAAGAAGGGGTTACATCTTATCAGGTGGGTAAATGCCAAAAGGTTATGGGTGAATACAATGAGAAGAAATGTCCTAATAAATCGATTTCATTGAAGGAACTACTTCCCCACTTTTATATTGCTATTGAAAGCTATAAGGATTCATTAAGAGAAGAAATAGAAAGTGTGGAAATAGATACAACCAGTGATATGAAAATTAAAGTCATGGAACAAATAAAGGATATATCAAAACGTATAGCTGAAATACATACTGAAATACAAAACGCTAAAAGCTATTTAATTAAAGGAGTTTTATCTGAAGCAGATTATGTAGGATTAGTACCACCCTTAGAGAAGGATTTAAAGGATTTAAATGTGGCACTAGAAGATAATGAACGACTACTTGCTAGTTTGACTGACTATGATAGAAGTGCAGTTATTCAAAACGCTGTTGATTCGCTAATTAACATTGAAAACGAAAGCATTGAAAATCAGAATAGGGTATATAGACTACTGTTTGAACATCTAGAACTTGTAAATACAGTGAATGAATTTGAAATAAGATTAAAAGAAAAAGACGTCTCCAATTAGGAAACGTCTTTCTTTGTTTCTATGTTAGGCTGAGATAATTTCACGATTGTTTCAGCTACTTGTTTATAGTTAGGATTAGTGGCTTTAATTATGGTTACTTTAGGTATACGTTTATTTTTCATAAACACATCACCCCATGTAAGCCATGGTATTCAGATTGATTCTTTTTGTTACTTAATAATCCATTATTTCCTTCCGTTTTTCTACTTCTATTTACATCTTTCATCTGTACTAGCACCTCATTGAATTTGTGTTTTCATAGAGGTACTTGCAAATACAGATTGAAATAGGACATTGATTTGAAAATAAATTTTAAAAACTTACTTTAATCACCTATTAGCTTAAGAAGGATTATTGATTTCTTGCAACAATAATTCTAAATCAAATTTTAAGTTACTTCTTGTCTCTGTATCAAATTCTCCTTGTACTTCTTGTATAGGGTATTTTTGTTTATGGATTATATAATGTTTCAGTCTTAAAAAAGTGGTTAAAGGAAAATCAAAATCACACCACTCTTCTCTGTAACCAATTATTCCGTGTCTTTTTATTAGTGTATCTATTTCTTTTAACACAATCATAATAAAATCATCATAAGGGTATTCCGTTTTTATTAGTGTTTTAGCTTTGTCTTTACTAAATTCATCTTCATAATACACGGCTTTTATGTTCAGTATCTTATTTTCTTTTAATTCGAAAGACCAAATAATTCCCTCTGGTTCACCCGCCCATTCACACTCAGTTTCTTTTCTTATCTCATCTTTCGGTACACAAAAAGGGTTTAAAAGCATTAGTGACTCTAGAAAATCATATAAACAATCTGTTAAATAACTTGCTGTAAATTCTAATTTCTGTCCGTTAACTTCAACAATACAAGTAGCCCATCCAATTCCACTAAGATAATATTTAAACTTCACTTCCATCTCACCTACTTCCATAGTTATCACTATTCCTTGTTCAACTAAACTACAACGTTAGTTTAATTATAGGGTAACCACCCTATTAAGCAAAAGTTAATCGCCTCAGAATCGTTCACAGGGAACACTATTAGCCCCAAAAACATCTGAAAATTACGGTGTATATTCGGTAACCACTAGACAGCCCATATACAGGGGGTCGCCCCCATAGGGTGGGGGTATCTAAATATATAAAAATTAAGGGCGTCGCAACTGTCCTCACATAACGTCCTCGCTGATCTCCTTCATTACTCATTCATTGATTACTTATTTCTTGTTCTTTCTTTATCATTTGTTTGTTCTTCTTTCCTTGCTGTTGTCCTCGCTATCCTGTCATTGCCTTACTGTATGCCATGCCCTATCACTCAGCCCTACCTAGTAGCGTTACTATACCGTCCTATCAATCCCCATTTGATAGAGAGTTATGATTGAGGTAGACCTCTTTATCACCGATTGGTGTCATAACTTAAGTTGTGGAATGATCTCCTTTCCAACGGAGAGGTTGAAAAAGGTGGTATTATAGAAAATAAAAAGGACTGAAAAAAATGCCAAAGTACATATCAGAAAATTGTTTTGAAAATATTGAGTCGCAGTCCATTTATATAGAAGAAGCCAAAGTTGAAAACCATAATCTCCATTTAACATTTGAGAGTATGCTGATTACAAAAGAACACCCCCTAAATCCATTTGACACTGAATGGGAAACAAATGAAGTTGTATTAGTTTTTTATGACTTCAAGGTAATAGAATCAGGTTATTATGATTGTTCAAATGTCCAAAAACAATTTATAGATTTTCATAAAGATTGTGCCTATGTTGCAATTCCACTATTAAACTTAATTAACGACTTCACAATTGTTGCTGAAGATAGAAAAAATAGAAATGAATCATTTTTTGAACAGACATTTGAGGGATGGGCTTGGAATTTCGGAGAAGATACTTGGGGTTATTTCACTCTTCAGTATAAACGAATGGAAATGATGTGGGATTCTTTCTATAACGAGAGATAAATACAATCACACTTCTTCAACAAATGGGGACTTCAATTCAAGAACAGGACTGTCAGCAGACGGTCTTTTTTAACGCTTATAAGTGTCATAACTTAATAGTATTGACACCGTAAAGTCATTGCAGTATTATCAAGGTATCAATAAGTGTCATAACTTAGTGTCATAAATGAACCGTAAAAAAGGGGATAATACATAATGAAATACGGATACGCACGAGTAAGTACGGTGTCACAGGAATTAGATGTACAATTAACAGCATTAGAAAATGAAGGCTGTGACAATATTTATTCAGAGAAGTTTACAGGAACTAAATCAGATAGACCACAATTACAAGAAGTTCTTTCAATCCTAAAAGAAGGTGATACATTAGTTGTCACTAAACTAGATAGATTAGCAAGAAACACTGTTGAGGGAATCGAGATCGTAAAAGGACTATTTTCTAAAGGTGTAAGAGTTCATGTTTTAAATGTGGGGCTATTAGAAGATACGACAATGGGTAGATTCTTCTTAACTACCTTACTAGCAGTGGCAGAAATGGAGAGAAACTTAATTGTAGAACGTACTCAGGAAGGCAAAGCCATTGCTAAACAGCGTGACGACTTTAGAGAAGGACGTCCAAATAAATACAGTAAAAAACAGATAGAACATGCTTTAAAGCTATTAGAAACCGAGTCTTACAAAGAAGTAGAAAATAAGACGGGCATTAGTAAAAGTACCTTAATACGTGCAAAACGAAAGGCTAACAGCTAATGCTGGTGGGCTTCTTTTATGTTGGCTGTTCAATTGTGCAGGAAAAACATTTCTGAGTTGGCTGTATAAAGAGGGCATGGAAGTGGAAAAACGTGAGGAATTGCACAAAAATGAACAAGCTAAATATGTCACAAACGTTGCTATCATGCGGATTCCTAGAAAAGACTCGTTGTGCACGGTTCAAATAATGAACGTTAATACTTTCTTTACTTTACTTCATTCTTTTAACAGATTTCTTTTATCCTTTTCATAGTATTTTTTTAGAGAGTATATTTAAGTTTGATTATATAAGTTTGTTTAAAGTAAGTATGTATAACGTTCATAATCCGAACTATCTCAAGTA
Source organism: Bacillus sp. P4_E1 (assembly GCF_056401715.1). Classification (NCBI taxonomy): domain Bacteria; kingdom Bacillati; phylum Bacillota; class Bacilli; order Caryophanales; family Bacillaceae; genus Bacillus; species Bacillus sp. P4_E1. The sequence goes on along the minus strand of NZ_JBFUIV010000022.1, from coordinate 85,379 downwards.
CAATTATTGAACTACTGAGGTTCATTATTTGTACTACTTAATCCCTATTCTTGTGACTTTGAGGTACTTAATTTGTACTACCCTCTTGCCAATAATTCTACTTTCCTAAGCATTTCAATTTCCTCAGGTAAAAGGTCATTATATTCAGAACCAGTTAATTCATTATTCACTGGTTGTTCCACAGTAGAAACAACTTGCCTCGCTTGAATTTGCTGTTCCTGTTGTTTCCTCATTTGCTTATCTTGTAGGTGCTGGTGAAAACGTTCCTTATCCTGATCTGCTATTTTCAGTAACTTATTTTCAAACTCTTTAAATTGTTTAACCTTATCAGGAACACATTTATATAGTTCTTTCTTGTCTAATGGTTTGTACACCACGTAAACGTTATTCCCTCTATTTGTTTTGCTTTTCTGTACTAGTCCAACCTCACCTAATCTTTTAAGGCTGTTGTGAACAGTCGCTTTACCTTTTATACGAGTTTCAATCATTAACCGTTCAATAGTTGGAAAAGCATATCCATAATTTTCATTGTATAGTTGAAGTAATTTCATATAAACAGCTAGATCAGTATGAGTAATCAATCCTAGTTGAATATAATCGAATAATTCCATAGGTACTTGTTCAAAGTTACCTTCAACATTTCCCTTGCATATAATTTCCGTTCCTTTAATCGCTGTTACAGTGTTTGTCATTTTAAATCATCCCTTTTCTACAAGTTTAGTGGTTCAATTTCTGAACCCTACATAAACTTACTTGCAGAATGAGAATGAAATAGGACATGAAAAGTGCAGAATATATCTTTTTAAAAATACTTTATATTAAGAAGTTTTATCTCCAGATAAGGCGATGCCGTGTCCGAATAAGTTCATAGCGATTGCGACTCCAATTGGCGGAAGGCCGACGCGTACAGCGACTGGTAATAAAATGGCCCCCATTAAGGCGACAGCTGGAGAAGGCCAAAAGAAAAAGGAAATTGTCATCATTAAAAGACCGATAATCCAGTAGGCATGTGCAGGTGTACGAATCATCTTTGTAAATGGTGAAATCATCGTATCATTTATGCCGGTATGAACGAGTAGGTTGCTCATTGATACGATAATGGAGATGATTAATATAGTTGGTAATAGTTCGGTAATGGCGTAAATGAAACTTTGAAAGATACCACTAATGGCAAGAGGGATAGAACTTGTAGCGGTTAATGCTAATAAAAAGATAAAAACGATACAAATGATCGTCGTATCTTTTCTAAAAATAAAAAAGGTAATAATAGTGAGTAAACAAAGAACATAGAGAGCATGTAAAAGCGTTAATTCAACTCCCATAACATTCACATCCTTTAGGCATTCGTGTAGTTCATTGTATGGAAGCAGTGAAAGTATGTGAGTATAGGAAAAAGAAAAAAGTGAAATTTCATGTACTGTAATGGTAAGAACAATAAATGGATGTTACAATACAATTAATCCTAAAAATGGAATTAAAGGAGGGCTTATGCGCAAAGAAATTGGATTTTGGGGATTTATCATATCTTGTAGTCTATTAATCATTTTAAATCTGCTTACAAACAATGAATGGATAAGTATCATACCTGTTCTCGGGTTTGTTTTTATACTGTTATATCGTTGGGATGACATGAAACAACATGGTAAGAAAAGTATTGGAATTATGATAGGTATCATTGTTGTTTGTTCATTTGTCGTAGGGGTTATTTTAATAGAGGGCCAAAAGCAAATGGAGAAAATGTCTATTTTTCAAGATTGGATGTCTTCTGCGAAAGGTCTTTATCTTGTAATTGTAGTCGTTATTTTTCTAAGAGTCATGATAAGAATAGCAAGTTACATGTTAAAGGAGAAGTAGAATGGGGGAGTACGAATGAGAGAGAAAATAGGGTATTATGGTGTGTTCGGTTGTTTAATATTATCAGTTATTTCGGGGCAATTTCTTAAAAGTGAATGGGTACCAGTAATATTATGTATAGGAGTATTGATTTTTGCTCCTATGTATCGCTGGGATGAATGGAAAGCATATAGTCGAAAAAAGAAAATTGTTTTCAGCATCGAGTTTGTCATTATAATTAGCACGATTCCGTTTTTGTTATTGAAAGGAAATGAGATAATAGATGGAATTGTAATGTTTCAAGGGTGGTTATTTATTGCGAAATTGCTATATTTAATATGCATTTTAATATCGGTAGCGGTAGTCGCTAAAAAAGTAAACGAAAAGTTATTCGTTAATGAATAAAAGAAAATGCCACCTTATTCGGTGGCATTTTCTTACTTTACTGAATGAGCTTTTTGCATCTTTTTAATTAAACGAATTTGTCCGCGATGGTTGATTTCATCTTCAAATACGTGAAACCATTTAAAGTAGTTATTTGCTGGTTTGTCATGCCAAAAGTCGGTCGTTTTAAATAGCCATTCGTCAGGTAAAGACTGAAATGTTTCGATTGTTTTAGAGCGCACTTCTTGTAACGTATTTATGTAAAATTCTATTGAGTTGCCTTTTATTTTCTCGCGTCCAAGATTTCCTAACTCAACAGCAGGTAACCAACGTTCTAATTCAGCATCTGTTGGTTCACGATCTTCAAAAGTATGAATTTGGTAGTAAAATTCAATAGCAGCCATATGGTACAAAAGCATACCAATTGAATTTGCTTCATCATCATATAAATAATCAAGTTCTTCAATTGTTAAGCCTTCGACAGCCTGCATTGTTGTATAGCGAGCGTAATTCATCATGGAAACAAGTTTTGAAAACTCAACTTGTAAACCATCTACCTTATCGATTACAAAGTTCAATTAAAATTCCCCCTCTTTAAACAATTACTCCAGAGAAGGAATTCTATGTGTAAAGAAAAAACTCCTGTTAAAAAGTTCATGATTTTTAACAAGGGATAACAATTAATTCTCTATTCGCTTTTGTAATAACCTCATAGCCCTCTTTTGTGATGACAATATCATCTTCAATTCTACACCCGCCCCAGTTTGGTATATAAATACCTGGTTCAACTGTAACAACCATACCTTCTTCTAAAGTAGCCTTACTTTCTTGGGATAGACGGAGAGGTTCATGAATTTCTAACCCAAGCCCATGACCAGTAGAGTGGCCGAAATATTGACCGTATCCATGTTCTGTAATGTAATCTCTCGTTATATCATCGATACTTTTCGCCGTTTCTCCAGGTTTAATGGCTGCAGTTCCACGCTTTAATGCTTCTAATACAACATTATATATTTTTTTGAATTCTTCCGATGGTTCGCCAATCGCTACAGTACGTGTTAAATCGGAACAATACCCGTTATAAAGTGCACCGAAATCTAAGGTAACGATATCGCCGTGCTCGATTATTTTATTCGATGCAACGCCATGAGGAAGTGAAGAGCGAACGCCAGAAGCTACAATAATTTGAAATGATGAGGATGTAGCTCCTTTCTTTCGCATGAAAAATTCTAATTCATCTCGGACATCAGTCTCACTTATTCCTGGCTTTAGAAACGTAAGGATGTGGTGAAATGATTCGTCAGCAATATTAGCCGCAATTTTCATTGTTTCTATTTCAGGTGTGTCTTTAATAATGCGAATATCTTCGATGATTTCGCACACTTGCACCATTTCCGCATGTATGTATTTTTGTAAGTTTTTATATTGTTGTAATGTCATGTTATTTTCTTCAATTCCAAGTTTTTGAATGTTTAATTTCGATACTTGATTTGCGATTTCTTTTTCTAGATTTCCTTTATGCATAATAATTTCAGTTTTTTTTATTTGTGATTTCGCTTGATCTACATAGCGAAAATCAGTTATAAAAACCGCTTTATCCGCAGAGATTAAGACGACGCCAGCGCTACCTGTAAAGCCTGTTGCATATTGGCGATTTTCTTTTTTGGTAATAAGTAATCCGTCAATTTCATATTTTTGTAGTTGATTTTGGATTTTAGTAATTCTTAAATTCATGTTAATTTCCCCCTTTTCACAGTATTGAATAAAGCAAATAGCGTGCCAAAAGATAACTTTAGAGAAAGGATAGTGGGGAATATATATAAGGGAAGGTAAAGTAAAGTTCTGTCCGCTATTTGTGGGAAGGACTATTTGAAAACTACGGATTGCTTCAAAATATTAGTGAGCAAATGAAAAGAACATCGAATCGATTTTTTTACACACTGTAAAAAATTTTATACAAGTACGAGAAAATAATGTCAAATTTTTTTGGAATATCGAAGTTAGGAAAGAAAAGGATAAGCGATGTTTAGAGTGTATATTTGAAAATAACATTACATTTATTATTTATTTTAATATAAAAATTAATATATAAATAAAAAATTATTGATACAATAGGTAATTGTTGGGTTTCTCTCGAAGATAGGGATACGTAACGAATAAATAGGATTAAGGAATGTGAGTCTATGAAAAAATTAAGTAAAGTAATGTCATTTTGCTTGGTAGTTAGTATGTTTGTTCTAGCAGGTTGTGAAAAAAGTGAAAACAAAGTTCAAGTAAATGAAAAGATTGAACAGCTTGATGAAGCACCAGAAGTGACAGGAAAAGAAGCGAAAAAGATTGTACGAAAGAGCGTAGATAGGATAGCAAACGCTTTTAGTGAGATGGAAAAAGAAAATGGATGGAGCCGAAATAATCCTGGAGATATGGAGACAGCGAAAAAAGGAGTTAAGGGATTAGTTACAGATAAGTTTGTAGAAAATCAGCTTCCTAAGTCGCTTGACACATTTAATAGGTCTAGAGAGACGGATATGTTGCCATTCCCAATTCATATTGAGCCAGACGTGAGAATAACTTGTTCACAGAAAAATGATGTTTTAAAGATTGAGACGCTTATCCTTGCAAATGATATGGGGAATGAAGCGGAGACGTGGGAATTTGTTTTAGTTTATACCGATGGAAAATGGTTAATGGATAAATGGTCATCAAATACGCCAGTAGATTTAAAGTTAACTAAAGAAGAAGCTAACGAAATTCTTAGAGTTCAAGGTTTCAAGAATGTCTCTTTCGTTAGAGAAGAGAATAGTGGAAATAAGAAATATATTTTTAAAGAAAGTAACGGAGTAGTTGCTGTGGATGCCCAAACATCTGTTATTACTCACAATGTAGATGATGAAGAGCAAGAGAAGGTAACGAAACAGGATTTTATTCAAGAGCAAGAAACAGCTAAGGGAAATGATTCCAGTACGTATACTAGTTCAAAAGAAGAGAAGCAGCCAAAAAAAGAATCTTCTTCAGTATTAGGTAAAACTAAGGCTCTAAATGAGTTAGTTGCTCTAGAAAACGAAGAAAAACATACAAATGCTATGTCAACAAATGACATAGTAAATGAAATAGAAGGAAATTATCAACTATGGGATAATAAACTAAATGAAATTTACAGTACATTAAAAAATACGATGTCAGCTGATGCATTTCAGTCATTAAAAACAAAACAGATTGCATGGGTTAAAGAAAAAGAAAGTAAAGTTATAGCGATTGGTACAGATCCAAATAATGGAACGATGAGACGTATAGAGGCTTCGGAAGAGAAATATAAGATGACAAAAGAAAGATGTTACGAATTAGTTAATGGATATATGAACTAAATTAAAGAATGCGTTGCTAGCAAGCAACGCATTTTTTAATTTACGCTTTTAATTTCATTACTGTATCAGCATCTGGTGTTACATATAATGTTTGTTGATTGTCATATGTAACAAATCCAAGTTTTGCACCGCTCGGTTTTTTGACATGGCGTACCTTTGTGAAATCTACAGGAACAGAACTAGAATCTTTTGCTTTACTGTAATAAGCAGCGATTTTAGCGGCCTCTTGTAAAGTCTCTTCCGTAGGTTCAAGAGAACGAATGACAACGTGGGACCCAGGTATGTCTTTCGTATGTAACCAAATTTCATCACGACGGGAGAATTTCGTTGTTAAATAATCATTTTGCTTATTGTTTTTACCGACGAAAATTTCTGTGCCATCACTAGCTAAATATTTGTCCAATACTGGTTTTGTCGGTTTTTTCTTTGAGTTTTTCTTCTTACGATTACGTACATAACCTTCTTCGGTCAGTTCTTCACGAATCTCTTCAATATCTTTTGAAGAAGCAACCTCCATTTGTTGAAGTAAGCTATCGAAATAAAGAATTTCTTCATTTGTTTTTACGATTTGTTCTTCTACAATAGCAACTGAATTTTTCGCTTTTTGGTACTTTTGGAAATAGCGTTGTGCATTTTCAGATGGTGTTTTTAAAGGATTTAATGTGATTTTTACAGTCCCACCATTTTCGTCGTAATAGTTAACGACTTCTATCTCTTTATCACCTTTTTTCAAAGCGTACATATTGGCTGTAAGTAGCTCTCCAAATAGTTGATATTTATCTGCTTTTCCGGCATCTTGTAATGTTTTTTCTAGTTTAATTAGCTTCTTTTCGTTTTTTGTTTTTTCATTTTGCATAAAGCGTTCTAAATCGTGAGCTTGTTGTTTTACACGATCGCGCTCTGCTTTACCAAAGAAGAAACGATCTAATAATTCACTAACAGATGAAAATGTTTTTTCGTTTCCTTGTAAGTGAGAAAGAGGGAATAGGTAAAAGAACTCTTTTCCATTTGCTGTTATCATTGCTGGCACGTACTGATGTGTTAGCAAAGGTTTTTGCAAGCTGAAGAAAGCTTCAGATAATGCTTTTTCATTTGCCATACCTGCTTTTTTTACAACTTCTTTTGCAAATAATGGGGAAATTCCCATGAATGCTCCGACAAGTTGTTTGTCCATGTTGCCAGATAAAAAGTCTAGCGGTTTAATAAAATCATCTTCTGTTTCGATAAGAAGCGGATTAACTTTATGTTGTGCCGGTGGGGCAACATATTCAGCTCCAGCATATACAGTACGATGTCGGTTTACCGCTAAAGAAACGTGTTTTAAGCTATCTAAAATAACATTTGTTTTCGTATCTACTAAGATAATATTACTGTGTCGTCCCATTATTTCGATTACTAATGTTTTTACTGATTCGTCACCGATTTCATTGCGACTGCGGACTGTAATTTGAATAATACGTTCTAAGTCAATTTGTTCAATTTTTTCAATAAATCCACCTTCTAAATGTTTGCGAAGAAGCATACAAAACATCGGCGGTAGCGCTGGTGAATTGTAGTTTTGATTTGTTAAGTGCATACGCGCATATGTAGGGTGAGATGAAAGAATTAGCTTTTGGTTTTTTCCGTTTGCTCGAATATGTAATAAAACTTCATATTTTGAGGGTTGATATATTTTTGAAATTCTTCCTGTTTGAAGAGAATTTGCAATTTCATGTGTAATTGCTCTTGTAAATAATCCATCGAATGCCATGAATGAACACTCCTTTCTAACTAAAAGTTAATTATAGCATTTTTTTGGACGAGGCTGAATAAGCTTTCATTAGAGTATGTCTGGAATCAGGAGGTCGATGGCAGGATGAACTGGTATGAAATGCGAGCACATGAAGTGGAGGAAAGAACGAATACGAATGTGGAGGTAGGTCTTACAGAGCAAGAAGCAGAGGGACGATTAAAGAAATTTGGTACAAATGAATTGCAAGAAGCAAAGCGGCCTTCTGCGCTTATGGTGTTTTTAGCGCAATTTAAAGATTTTATGGTACTTGTTTTATTTGGTGCTACAATTATTTCAGCTTTTTTAGGAGAGTATATTGATTCGATTGCAATTGTTGCAATTGTTATTATTAATGGTGTCCTCGGTTTCTTCCAAGAGAGGAAAGCTGAAAAATCGTTGGAAGCTTTAAAAGAATTGGCAGCTCCTCAAGTTACTGTACTAAGAAATGGGAAGTGGATAAAAGCGCCGTCAAAAGCACTTGTACTAGGTGATATTATTAAATTTTCTAGTGGTGACCGTATTGGCGCGGATGTTCGCCTTGTGGAATCTTCAAGTTTATATATTGAAGAATCGGCTCTTACAGGAGAGTCATTGCCTGTACAAAAGAAGGTAGATGCGTTACAAGGTCAAGATGTTTCAATTGGTGATCAAAAAAACATGGCATTTATGGGGACGATGATAACGAGAGGTGCTGGAACAGGGGTAGTCGTAGCAACTGGAATGAATACAGCTATGGGGCAAATTGCAAATATGTTGCAAAATGCTGAGCAAATGGAAACGCCATTACAAAGAAGATTAGAACAGCTTGGAAAAATTTTAATTATTGTTGCTCTTATTTTGACGGCTCTTGTTGTACTAGCTGGTGTATATCAAGGGAATGAAGTGTATCACATGTTTTTGGCTGGGGTTTCGCTTGCTGTTGCAGCTATTCCAGAAGGATTGCCAGCTATCGTTACGGTTGCGCTATCACTTGGCGTACAGCGTATGATTAAAAAGAGGGCAATTGTGCGAAAGTTGCCAGCTGTAGAAACGTTAGGCTGTGCTTCTGTTATTTGCTCAGATAAAACAGGAACAATGACACAAAATAAAATGATGGTAACACATATGTGGTCAGGCGGAGAATTGTGGAAAGTAACAGGTCAAGGCTATGAGCCAACAGGTTCGTTTATGAAAGGTGAAGAAGTAATTGACCCTACTAAGACGAAATCACTGTATCAACTACTTACATTTGGCTGTTTATGTAATAATGCGAATGTCATTCAAAAGAAAAAGACGTATGTGTTAGATGGAGATCCAACAGAGGGAGCTCTCGTTGCTGCTGCAATGAAGGCGGGAATATCACGTGAAGCTCTTAAAGGAAAGTTTGAAGTCATTCGTGAATTTCCTTTTGATTCAACTAGAAAAATGATGAGCGTTATCGTTCGTGATCGTGAAGGTAAAAAATTTGTTATTACAAAAGGAGCACCAGATGTTCTTTTGCAAATGAGTCAAACAATTTTGTGGGGAAATAAGCAGCAGCCTTTAAGTGAAATGTATCGAAAAGAAGTGCAGGCAGCGATTCATAGTTTAGGAAGTCAAGCTTTACGAACGATTGCGGTGGCATTTAAACCGCTAAAAGCTACAGATTCAATTGAACATGAAAGAGAAGTCGAGCAGGATTTTATGCTTGTTGGAATACAAGGAATGATAGATCCGCCAAGACTAGAAGTGGCGCAAGCGGTGAAAGAGTGTAAGGAAGCTGGTATTAGAACGGTAATGATTACGGGAGATCATAAAGTGACGGCAATGGCAATTGCGGAACAGCTAGGGGTTTTACCGGCGGGTGGACGCGTTGTTGAAGGTGTAGAACTTGCGAATATGGATGTAGAGGCATTAGAGGATATTGTAGAAGATACGTATGTATTCGCTCGAGTGTCTCCTGAGCATAAATTGAAAATCGTTAAGGCGCTACAAAATAAGGGACATATAGTAGCTATGACAGGTGATGGAGTGAACGATGCTCCAGCTATTAAAACAGCTGATATAGGGATTGCGATGGGAATTACAGGGACAGATGTTGCAAAAGAAGCTTCGTCACTTGTGTTGTTAGATGATAACTTTGCTACGATTAAATCGGCGATTAAAGAAGGTAGAAACATATATGAAAATATTCGGAAGTTTATTCGGTATTTGTTAGCATCTAACGTTGGTGAAATTTTAGTTATGTTATTTGCGATGTTACTTGCACTGCCATTGCCGATGGTTCCAATTCAAATTTTATGGGTGAACTTAGTTACTGACGGTTTACCAGCGATGGCATTAGGTTTGGATAAGGCTGAAGGAGATGTGATGAAGAGAACACCACGCCATCCGAAAGAAGGGGTGTTCGCTAGAGGGCTTGCGTGGAAAATTATAAGTCGTGGTTTTCTAATCGGAGCAGTGACATTAGTAGCGTTTATTATTGCATTTAACCAGCATCCGAATGAATTGAAGTATGCACAAACGGTAGCCTTCGCAACATTAGTACTGGCTCAGCTTATTCATGTATTTGATTGTCGTAGTGAACATTCTATATTTCACCGCAACCCGTTTGGAAATATATATTTAGTAGGGGCGGTTATTATTTCTTTACTGTTAATGCTTGTAGTTATATATTATCCACCATTACAGCCGATTTTTAGCACAATGCCGATACAAGCACGAGATTGGTTGTTAATTGGAGGATTATCATCTATTCCGACCTTCTTATTAGTAGGATCCTTATTAACAAGAAAAAAGGGGAAAAAGAAAAAGCCGCTGTTATATAAGAAGGGATTAAACTTGAAATAGTCAATGATATGAAAATATGATATAATTTACAGAAGGTAGTAGAGCCTTGTCTCTATTGCCTTTTTCATTGAGTTATTTCATGGCTTGGATGTGATAAAGATGATTTGTAGTATGACAGGATTTGGAAGATCGAAGGTAGAAAACGATACTTTTCAAATAACAGTAGAAATGAAGTCGGTGAACCATCGTTTTTTAGAAATGAGTATTCGGCTTCCGAAGCAAATGATGGCGTTTGAAGACAAGATTCGTAAAATAATTGCAAAGCAAGTTCGCCGTGGACGTATTGAAGTGTCTATTAGTATAACAGGCGAAGGGCTTGTTGAAAGAAAATTAACTGTGAATTGGGAACTTCTCAAGCAGTACCAATCCATTATGGAAGATATAAAAGGGAAATTTCAATTACAAGATTCTATTACACTCGGGCAACTAATGGGAATGCCAGAAGTAACGGCAGTTGAAGAAATAGAAAATGTAAATGAACAATTTGAAACCGGTTTATATGAAGCTGTTCGCCAAGCTGCTCATATGTTGAAAACGATGAGAGATGGCGAAGGAGAACGATTACATAAAGATATAGCATATCGTTTGCAAGAGATTCATAATTGTGTAAATGCAATTATTCCACATGCACCAATTGTTACACAAAAATATCGTGAACGATTAGAAAATCGCTTAAAAGAATTACATAATCAAGATTTAGATGAACAACGATTGTTGACAGAAGTAGCAATATTTGCAGAGCGTTCAGATATTCACGAAGAATTAGTTCGATTACAAAGTCATTTAGATCAATTTCGTGAAGCATTGCAAATTACAGAGCCTGTTGGAAGGAAAATGGACTTCATCGTGCAAGAGATGCATAGGGAAGTTAATACGATAGGTTCTAAGGCAAATGACTTAACAATTTCAAAATATGTCGTAGAAATGAAAAATAACCTTGAAAAAATTCGTGAACAAGTACAAAATATTGAGTAGCTTTCAAAAAATATATAAAGTTATACGTGGTGGAGAAATCGGATAGACTTACTAGGAGGCGCAAACTATGGCCATGCGGTTTTTAAATATTGGATACGGAAATATTGTATCTGCTCATCGAATTATTGCTATTGTAAGTCCGGAGTCAGCTCCTATTAAACGGACAGTACAGGAAGCGCGTGAACATAATGCTTTGCTTGATGCTACGTATGGGAGAAAAACAAGGGCGGTTATTGTTATGGATGATGGGCATGTAGTATTAAGTCCAATTCAGCCAGAGACGATTGCACATCGTTTGAATAATAAAGAAGATTTAAGTGAGGAAGGGTAGGTTTTACATATTTATGAGAAGTAGAAGAGGATTGCTCATCGTTCTTTCGGGACCTTCTGGTGTCGGGAAAGGAACGGTTCGAAAAGAGCTGTTTAGCCATGAAGACACACGTTTTCAGTACTCTATTTCAGTAACGACACGTAAACCGCGTGAAGGTGAAGTAGATGGTGTGGATTATTTCTTTAAAGAGAGAGAAGAATTTGAAGAAATGATTCGTAATGAAAAGTTACTTGAATGGGCTGAGTTCGTTGGTAATTATTACGGAACACCGATTGATTATGTTGAAAAAACGTTACAAGAAGGAAAAGATGTGTTCTTAGAAATTGAAGTGCAAGGAGCAATTCAAGTTAAGAAAGCCTTCCCAGCAGGTGTATTTATTTTCTTAGCACCTCCAAGTTTATCTGAACTAAAGAACCGAATTGTCGGCCGTGGTACAGAAACTGAAGATGTTATTGAAAATCGTTTAACTGTAGCGAAAGAAGAAATCGAAATGATGGACGCTTATGACTATGTTGTAGAAAACGATCAAGTTGAATTAGCTTGCGACCGAATTAAAGCAATTGTGGTTGGTGAACATTGCCGCCGCGAAAGAGTGGCAAAATACTATAAAGAAATGACGGAGGGTCTATAATTATGTTAAATCCATCAATTGACTCATTATTAACAAAAATCGATTCTAAATATACACTTGTAACAGTAGCTGCAAAGCGTGCACGTGAAATGCAAATTGCTGACAATTGTGTTATTGAAAAGCCTGTTTCTCATAAATGTGTAGGTAAATCATTAGAAGAAATCGATGCAGAAGTATTAAAATATGTACCAAGCGATGACACAATAATTGATTAAGACATTCTTTTCGACAAATTAAAACATAGACTTTATAATTTTCTATGTAACGGTAACAACCTATTTACAAGTAGGTTGTTATTTTTTTACGATAGGGATGAAAAGGAATCGAAAAAGACGGAACGAAATACTGGTACTGACGAGCTGGAAATTCTATTTCAGTAGAATAAGTTTGAAAAAGAAAGAGGACGAGTCATATGCTAAAAGGGAAAAAGATACTTCTATGTGTAACAGGAGGCATTGCAGTTTTTAAAGCGGCTGCGTTAACAAGTAAATTGACACAAGCTGGCGCTCTTGTAAAAGTAATGATGAGTGAGTCGGCAATGAAGTTTGTTACGCCTCTTACATTTCAAGCACTTTCTCGCCATGATGTATATACGGATACGTTTGATGAGAGAGACTCCGCTGTTATTGCTCATATTGATTTAGCGGATTGGGCAGATGTTGTACTTGTTGCACCTGCTACAGCTAATTGCATTGGAAAGTTAGCTGGCGGTATTGCTGATGATATGATTACAACTACTTTGTTAGCTACTACAGCTCCAGTGTGGATTGCACCTGCTATGAATGTGCATATGTATGAAAATAAAATTGTTCAAAAAAACATGATGACGTTAAAAACATTAGGATATACATTTATTGAGCCTGGGGAAGGTTTTTTAGCATGTGGTTATGTAGCAAAAGGAAGACTGGAAGAACCTGAAGCAATTATTGGACGATTAGAAGAGGCTTTCTCGGAACAACAACCATTGCAAGGAAAACGAATATTAATAACAGCTGGACCGACACGTGAAAAGATTGATCCGGTTCGTTTTATGACGAATTTTTCTTCTGGAAAGATGGGGTATGCGATCGCAGAAGTTGCAGCAGGCTTAGGTGCTGATGTCATACTTGTGTCAGGACCGACAGCATTAGAGTCACCATTACATGTCACAACAATACAAGTAGAATCTGCACAAGATATGTTAGAGGCAGTCCTTCAGCATTATCAGAGTGTGGATGTTGTCATCAAAACAGCAGCCGTTGCAGATTACCGTCCGAAATATGTTCATGATAATAAAATGAAAAAGAAAAATGGCGATGCTGTAATTGAATTAGAAAGAACAGTGGATATTTTAAAAACGTTAGGTGAGAAGAAGGACCGACAGTTACTTATCGGTTTCGCAGCTGAAACGACAAACATAGAGGAATACGCAACGAGAAAATTACGTGAGAAAAATGCAAATATGATTGTTGCGAATGACGTGAAAGCGCAAGGAGCTGGGTTTGGTACGGATACAAATATTGTGACAATGTATAGAAAAGATGGAGAAATCATTGAGCTGCCACTTTTAACGAAGAAAGAAGTGGCTCGTGAAATATTAAAGCAAATAGAAATGATGTTAGAAGATGATTATGTATGAAGTTTGCAAGTGTAATTGTTGATGTACCTGCACGTCAAACAGATCGACCGTTTGATTATATTATCCCTAAAAAATGGGAAGATATCGTGCAAACAGGAATGCGTGTAGTAGTCCCATTCGGTCCGAGGAAATTGCAAGGTTTTATTATTGGCATAAAGGATTCGGTTGAACTAGAAAGTAAAAAGTTAAAAGCGTTGTATGAAATATTAGATGTCACTCCGGTTTTAAATGATGAATTATTAAAACTTGGGTATTGGCTTACAAGTGAAACGTTATGTTATATGATTTCAGCTTTTCAGGTGATGCTTCCGACGGCGATTAAAGCAACATATAAAAAGCGTCTGCAACTTCGTAACCGAGAAGAAGTAGCACCAGAAATTCTTTCTTTATTTCAAGGGAAGGAAACGATAGATTGGGAAGTTATCGAAGCACAGCCGCACCTATATCGCACTATTCAACAAGAAATTAAAAATGGTACGACTGAAGTGGTTTATCAAGTAAAGGATAAAGTGCAGAAGAAGAAACAAAGAGTAGTTCAACCGGAGTTGCCGGCAGATAAATTGGAATTAGCAGCATTTGAACTGAAAAGTAAAAAACAACAAGATGTACTCTATTATTTTGTAGAAAACTACAAAAGTGTACCGTTAAAAAATTTAACAGAAGAATTACAAATAACAGATGCTCCAATAAAAGCACTTGTTAAAAAGGGTCTAATCTCAGAAAAGTATGTAGAGGTATACCGGAGTCCGTATGACGATGATGATTTTGAACAAACGAAACCATTTCCGCTTACTGAGGAACAAAAACAAGTAATTACACCGATTTTGTCATCAATTACAAATGAAACTTACAATCCATTTTTACTATATGGTGTTACAGGAAGTGGTAAGACTGAAGTATATTTACAATCTATAGCAGCGGTGCTCGAGAAAGGAAAAGAAGCAATTGTGCTTGTTCCTGAAATTGCGCTAACGCCCCAGATGGTAGATCGCTTTAAAGGTAGGTTCGGTTCGCAAGTTGCAGTTCTTCACAGTGCGCTTTCTGTTGGCGAGAAATATGATGAATGGCGAAAGATATTAAGAAAAGAAGTGAAAGTTGTAGTTGGTGCGCGTTCAGCTATTTTTGCTCCATTCGAAAATTTAGGAATCATTATTATTGATGAAGAGCATGAATCAAGTTATAAGCAAGAGGATAACCCAAAGTATCATGCAAGAGATGTAGCAGTGTGGAGAGGACAATATCATAAGTGTCCAATCGTTCTCGGAAGTGCAACGCCGACACTTGAATCGTTTGCTAGAGCGAAAAAAGGTGTCTATGGGTTGCTTACAATGGAAAAACGTATGAACAAGCAAGCTTTGCCGACTGTAGAAATTGTTGATATGCGTGAAGAGCTTCGTGATGGAAATCGCTCAATGTTTTCAAAGGCACTGCATGAAAAAATAGCAGATCGATTAGAAAAGAAAGAACAAATGGTTCTCTTTTTAAATAGAAGGGGTCATTCTACGTTTGTGATGTGTCGTGATTGTGGGTATGTCGTACAATGTCCGCATTGTGATATTTCGTTGACATATCACAAAATGAACCATCGTTTAAAGTGTCATTATTGTAGTCATGAGGAAAATATGCCAACGGAGTGTCCTGCTTGTAATAGTACGTATATTCGTTTCTTTGGTACAGGGACGCAAAAGGTTGAAGAAGAAATCACAAAACTATTCCCTGAGGCGCGGGTCATTCGAATGGATGTGGATACAACAAGCCGTAAAGGAATGCATGAAAAATTATTAAAGGCGTTTGGTGAAGAGAAAGCAGATATATTACTTGGAACACAGATGATTGCAAAAGGGCTTGATTTTCCGAAGGTGACGCTTGTTGGCGTTTTAACGGCGGATACGATGCTTCATCTACCTGATTTTCGGGCGAGTGAAAAGACGTATCAGCTATTGACACAAGTAAGTGGACGTGCAGGAAGACATGAATTGCCAGGTGAAGTTGTAATTCAAACGTATACGCCCGAACATTACAGTGTAGAATTAGCAAAGAATCAACAATATGATGTATTTTATGAGCACGAAATGCAAATGAGGCAAATGAGACAATATCCGCCATATTACTACGTTGTACTTGTAACTGTATCTCATCCGGAGTTATTAAAGGCAGTCCAAGTGACGGAAAAAATTGTCGGTCATTTACGAACGCATTGTTCAAGGCAAACAATGGTGTTAGGGCCGGTTGCTTCAGCAATTCCAAGGATAAAAGATAGATATCGTTACCAATGCATGATAAAATACAAACGGGAACCAAACTTAAAGAACGTGCTCAAAATGGTAAATGAACATTATCAAGCAGAAATGCAAAAAGAGCTACAAATCTCAATTGATTTTAATCCAACAATGTTAATGTAGCGGAGGGAAATATGGCAGTTTTAGAAATTGTAAAGCATCCAAATGAAGTGTTAGAAACACCATGCGAAAGAGTAATTAACTTTGATAAAAAGTTAGTGAAATTGTTAAAAGATATGCATGAAACAATGTTAATTGCAGACGGAGTTGGTCTAGCTGCGCCACAAGTGGGTGTAAGCTTACAAGTTGCTGTTGTTGATATAGGTGATGATACGGGTAAAATTGAATTGATTAATCCTGTTATTTTAGAAAAACGTGGTGAACAAGTAGGTCCCGAAGGCTGCTTAAGCTTTCCGGGACTTTATGGTGAAGTGGAGCGTGCAGATTACATTAAAGTACGTGCACAAAATCGTCGCGGTAAAATATTTTTATTAGAAGCGGATGACTTCTTAGCGCGTGCAATTCAGCATGAAATCGATCATTTACACGGTGTTTTATTTACATCTAAAGTGAAAAGGTATTATGAAGCAGGCGAATTAGAATAGGTTTAAAAGGAGCGGTTTTTGAATGATGAAAGTAGTATTTATGGGGACACCGGACTTTTCTGTGCCGGTGCTTCGTCGTCTTATCGAGGACGGATATGACGTAGTTGGTGTTGTAACGCAACCTGATCGTCCAGTTGGTAGAAAAAAGGTTTTAACACCTACTCCTGTTAAAGTAGAAGCGGAGAAACATGGTATTCCAGTAGTACAGCCGTTAAAAATTCGTGAAAAAGACGAATATGAAAAAGTATTAGCACTAGAGCCAGACTTAATTGTAACAGCAGCATTTGGACAAATCGTACCGAATGAAATTTTAGAAGCGCCAAAGTATGGATGTATTAATGTCCACGCATCATTACTTCCAGAACTTCGCGGTGGTGCACCAATTCATTATGCGATCATGGAAGGTAAAGAGAAAACAGGTATTACAATTATGTATATGGTAGAAAAATTAGATGCGGGCGATATATTAACGCAAGTAGAAGTAGAAATTGAAGAGCGTGAAACAACAGGTTCATTATTTGATAAGTTAAGCGAAGCAGGAGCACACCTTTTATCTAAAACGGTTCCTTTACTAATTCAGGGTAAACTAGAACCAATTAAACAAAGTGAAGCTGAAGTGACGTTTGCATATAATATAAAACGTGAGCAAGAGATAATTGATTGGACAAAAACAGGTGAAGAAGTATACAATCACATTCGCGGATTGAATCCATGGCCAGTTGCTTATACGACTTTGGCAGGACAAGTTATTAAAGTATGGTGGGGAGAGAAGGTCTCTATTACAGAGAAAGCTGAACCAGGTACAATAGTAGCTCTTGAAGAAGATGGGTTTGTTGTTGCAACAGGGAACGAGACAGGCGTTAAAATCACTGAATTGCAACCATCTGGTAAAAAGCGTATGAGTTGTTCACAATTTTTACGTGGAACAAAACCTGAAATTGGTACGAAGTTAGGAGAAAATGCATGAGACAAAATGTTCGTGAGTTAGCTCTGGATGGCTTAATTCAAGTAGAAAAAAGTGGTGCATATAGCAACTTACTTTTAAATAATTTGATTGAAAAAAATACAATTGACAGAAAAGATATTGGTTTATTAACTGAAATGGTATATGGAACAATTCAACGTCGTGACACACTAGATTATTATTTACAACCATTTTTAAGAAAAAAGGTTGAAGCGTGGGTAAGAGTGTTGCTTCGCCTATCTCTATATCAAATGCTATATTTAGACCGAGTTCCAGAAAGAGCGGCTATTCATGAAGCAGTTGAGATTGCAAAGCGTCGTGGGCATAAAGGGATTTCAGGCATGGTGAACGGAGTATTGCGTTCAATTCAGCGAGAAGGTGTACCTTCGTTAGAAGAAATCGAAAATCCAGTAGAACGTCTTGCGATTGCAACGAGTCATCCAATGTGGCTTGTACAAGAATGGGCATCCGAATATGGTTTAGAGACAGCAGAGAAAATGTGTGAAGTAAATATGTTGCCACCTGTACCAACAGCACGTGTAAATGTTGATAAAGTAACGGTAGAAGAAGCGGTTGCGTTATTAGCTGATGAGGGTATAGAAGCAAAACGTGGTGAATTGTCAGAGGATGCAATTCAAATTGAAAGAGGAAATGTCGCACATACAGAAGCGTTCAAAAAAGGTTTCCTTTCTATTCAAGATGAAAGCTCAATGCTTGTAGCACGTGCTTTAGAACCGAATAAAGGAGATACAGTTCTAGATAGTTGTGCTGCTCCTGGCGGAAAAACAACTCATATTGCAGAGCGTTTGGACGGAACTGGTAAGGTAATGTCGCTTGATTTACACGCACATAAAGTACGTTTAATTGAACAACAGGCGAAGAGACTTGGTTTAGAAAATGTAGAAACGATGGCTTTAGATGCTAGAAAAGTTCAAGAGCATTTTGCAAATGAATCTTTTGACAAAATATTAGTAGATGCACCATGTTCTGGATTTGGTGTTATTAGACGTAAACCTGATATTAAGTTAGGTAAAGATAAGGGCGATAGTGAAAGGTTATCAACGATTCAACTTGCGATACTAGAAAAAATAGTACCATTGTTAAAACAAGGTGGTCGCCTTGTTTATAGTACGTGCACAATTGAAAAAATAGAAAATGAACAAGTAATAAAGCAATTTTTACAAGAGCATCCTGAATTTGAATGGGATACTACGATAAAAGATCGCATGCCAGAAAAGTTAAATCCGTATATTGATGAAGGTCAAGTACGAATTTTACCGCATTATTTTGCAACAGATGGCTTTTATATTGCTTGTTTAAGAAAGAAGGTGTAGCATCATGGAAACGACTGTAAAAAAACAAAAGAAAAATCTAGAAACAAAGAAACCATCAATTTATTCTTTACAACTTCATGAAATGCAAGATTGGTTAAAGGAACAAGGAGAACCTAAGTTCCGTGCAGGACAAATTTTTGATTGGCTATATAAAAAACGTGTAAAAAATTATGAGGATATGTCAAACCTTGCTAAAGGATTGCGCGATAAATTGTCGAATTCCTTTGATATTACTACTTTAAACACTTTAGTAAAACAAACGTCTTCGGATGGAACGATTAAATTCCTATTCCAGTTATACGATGGATACTCTATTGAAACTGTACTAATGCGACATGAATATGGAAATTCCATTTGTGTAACAACACAGGTGGGTTGCCGCATTGGCTGTACGTTCTGTGCTTCTACACTTGGTGGGTTAAAACGAAACTTAGAGGCTGGAGAAATTGTAGCGCAAGTAGTAGAAGTTCAGCGTGCGCTTGATGAAACAGAAGAACGTGTAAGTTCTCTTGTTGTTATGGGAATTGGAGAACCATTTGATAATTATGATAACTTAATGTCATTCTTACGCATTGTAAATCATGAAAAAGGAATTCATATTGGTGCAAGACATATGACAGTTTCAACAAGTGGAATTGTTCCAAAAATTTATAAGTTCGCTGAAGAAGATATGCAAATTAATTTTGCGATTTCATTGCATGCTGCAAATACAGAGATACGTTCAAAATTAATGCCGATCAACCGTGCTTATAAGCTACCTGATTTAATGGAAGCTGTTAAATACTATGTAAATAGAACAGGGCGTCGTATTACATTTGAATATGGCTTATTTGGAGGAGAAAATGACCAAGTTGAGCACGCTGAAGAACTTGCTGCGCTCTTAAAAGGTGTAAAATGTCATGTAAACTTAATTCCGGTAAACTACGTGCCAGAACGTGATTATGTACGTACGCCACGAGAGCAAATTTTCTTATTTGAAAAGACGCTAAAAGATCGTGGAGTGAATGTAACCATTCGCCGTGAACAAGGTCATGATATTGATGCAGCCTGCGGTCAGTTGCGTGCAAAGGAGCGCAAAGAAGAGACGAGGTGACTAGATGAAAGCCGTGTTTCTATCGGATAAAGGAAAAGTTCGTCAACATAATGAAGATAGTGCAGGAGTTTTTCGCAATTTAGATGGAAATATTTTAGCGGTAGTAGCAGATGGAATGGGAGGTCATCGAGCTGGCGATGTAGCTAGCTCGATGGCTATTCAATTATTCCATGATTATTGGAAGCAAACGCATAATATGAATGAGCCTAAAAAGGTAGAAAAGTGGTTACATACTAACGTTGGAATTATTAATGAGCGCATATATGCTTACTCTAAGCAGCATGCAGAATGTAATGGCATGGGAACAACACTTATAATAGCCATTTGTACATCGAATTTTGTGACGATAGGTCATATAGGAGATAGTCGGTGTTATATGGTATCAGAGGGGAAAATGACGCTTGTAACGGAAGATCATTCGCTTGTAAATGAACTTGTGAGACATGGCGAAATTTCAAAGGAAGATGCAGAATATCACCCGAAAAAGAATGTTTTGTTAAGAGCATTAGGAAATGAAGAAACAGTTGGATTAGATGTTAAAACATTGGTGCTTGAAGAAGATGATCAATTACTTCTTTGCTCGGATGGATTGTCTAACAAAGTTTCTATTGCTGATATGCAACAAATTTTACAATTGAATGAACAGCTCGAGGCGAAGGGAGAGCATCTCATTCAATTAGCAAATGATCGTGGTGGAGAAGATAATATTACCCTCGTTATTATTGATTATACGGATTCGACAAACGAAAGTAGGTGAAGTGCAACGTGCTGATTGGAAAACGCTTAAATGACCGTTATAAGCTGCTGAAAATGATTGGCGGTGGAGGAATGGCCAATGTATATTTAGCTCATGATGATATACTCGGCCGAGATGTAGCGGTAAAAATATTAAGACTCGACTATTCAAATAATGAAGAGTTTATTAAACGTTTCCATCGAGAAGCGCAATCTGTTACAACGTTGTCGCATCCAAATATTGTGAATATGTATGATGTTGGGGAAGAGGATGATATATATTATCTTGTAATGGAATATGTACCTGGACGAACATTGAAGCAATACATAATTGATCGAGGGATGTTACCGATAGGAGAGGCTCTTGATATAATGGAGCAGTTAACGTCCGCTATGGCACACGCCCATCATTTTGAGATTGTACATCGTGATATTAAACCGCACAATATTTTGATTCGAGATGACGGAGTGGTCAAAGTAACAGACTTTGGAATTGCGACAGCTACAAGTGCAGCAACAATTACACATACAAATTCGGTGCTCGGTTCGGTGCATTATTTATCACCAGAACAAGCGCGCGGCGGTATAGCGAATAAACAATCAGATATTTATTCACTTGGGATTGTTATGTTTGAATTGTTAACAGGAAGACAACCGTTTTCTGGTGAATCTGCTGTTGCAATTGCGTTAAAACATTTACAAAATGAAATGCCATCTCCAAAAAGATGGAATGACAATATTCCACAAAGTGTTGAAAATATTATATTAAAGGCAACTGCGAAAGATCCGTTCCATCGATATCAATCTGCTAACGCGATGAAACGAGATATTGAAACAGCACTATACCCAGAACGAATAAATGAACAACCATTTTACATACCAGAAGATATGGAAGCAACGAAAGCGATTCCAATTATTCAACAAGAACAACTATTTCAAAATGTAAGTGATGAAACGATTGTATTAAAAGGAAGTAAAGTGGATGAACAAGTAAGAAAAGAAGAGACCAAATCAGGTAAGAAGAAAAAGCGAAATAATAAATGGCTGAAAGTTTTAATTACAACATTTTTACTTTTAGCGATAGGGATAACATTAGCACTTACTGTTATTCCAGGCTTCTTTATTCCGAAAGATGTGAAGGTTCCTGATGTGGCTGGTATGAAATATACGACAGCTGTAAATACATTAGTTGAAAAAGGTTTTGAAGTTACTGAACCTAATCTTGTATATACAGATGATGTTGAAGCCGGAAAAGTGATAAAAACAGATCCTATAGCAGGAAGAGTAGTGAAAGAAAACTCTAAAATTACTATCTATCAATCAGGTGGGAAAAAGAAAAGTAAGATGCGTGATTTGACAGGAAAAGATTTCGAGAGTATAAGAGCTGAGTTAGAAGAAGAATATAAACAAGTTACAATAAATTATATTGAAAATGATAAGCCGAAAGGTGAGATTGTAGAGCAAATACCAACGCCTGATCAAATGGTTATAGAGACAGAACAAGAACTGAAAATTTGGGTAAGTAAAGGACCTTATCAAATAAGACCAGGTGATTTTTCAGGATGGACTGAAAATAGTGTAAAAGGTTATTTAAATGAAAGAAAGCTTGTTTCTGATATAAAAAGAGAGTATTCAGATACGGTTGATAAAGGTCTTGTTATTTCACAGTTACCAAAGCCTGGGACACCTTTAAAAGAAGGAGATAAAGTATCGATTGTTATCTCCGATGGTCCGAAGCCTAAAGTGACGAAAACGGTAAAAGTGGATAACATTTCTATCCCATATGAAGCTTCTGCAACAGGTGAGAAAAAGCCGCAAACAATAGAAATTTATAAAGAAGATATGCAGCAAAAAATGGATAAACCAGTTGAAACGAGAACAATTACTGAGTCAGCGATTATTTCTTTAGAATTTGTAATTCAAGAAGGTGCAAAGGGACACTATAAAATTGTCCGAGATGGAGTAACGATTATGGACAAGGAAGTACCATATCCAGCTCAATAATAGTGAATTCCATCGTCCTTATATAGAAGATGGAATTTATTACTCTTGCCTGTTATGCTGTCTACATCGTGGACTGTATAACAGGCAAAAATATATGATTCAAAAAGCTGTAAAAGTGATACTGTTGTAAATAATATTTCAAATTTGATGGTAGATTAAATATATGAACCTGGATATATATTTGGTGGGCTTTGAACTAATTGTTTACAGAACGCTAGTCTATTCATATTTAATTGCAGTTTCATTTTATACAAAATAAAGGAGAATTATATGCCAGAAGGAAAAATTGTAAAAGCTCTAAGTGGGTTTTATTATGTGCAGAATGAGGAAGGGATTACACAATGTCGTGGGCGTGGTGTATTTAGAAAGAATAAAATTACGCCACTTGTAGGAGACCAAGTTGTTTTTCAAGCGGATAATCCGAATGAAGGTTATGTGTTAGAAGTATTTGATCGGAAAAATGAACTTGTTAGACCTCCTATTGCTAATGTTGATCAAGCTATTCTTGTTTTCTCTGCGGTAGAACCAGATTTTAATCCAGGACTGTTAGATCGATTTTTAGTATTAATTGAATATCATAACATTAAACCAATTATTTGTATTAGTAAGATGGATTTAGTAGATGAAAAAATGAAAGAAACTGTTGAATCTTATGCAAATGATTATCGTGAAATGGGTTATGATGTGTTGTTTACTTCTATAAATACATCGGAAAGTATTGATATTCTGAAACCATTCTTAGAAGGTTGTATTTCCGTCGTTGCAGGCCAATCTGGTGTTGGGAAATCTTCAATGCTAAACGTATTACGTCCAGATTTAGAATTGAAAACTAATGATATTTCTTCACATTTAGGACGTGGAAAGCATACGACAAGACACGTAGAATTAATTACAGTTGGAAGCGGACTTGTTGCGGATACACCTGGTTTTAGTTCGCTTGATTTCATAGATATAGAGGTAGAAGATCTTACATATTGTTTTCCAGAGTTGAAAGAAGCGAGCCAATACTGTAAATTTAGAGGGTGTACACACCTTGCTGAACCGAAATGTGCGGTGAAAGCTGCGGTGGAAGAAGGAAAGATTACCGAATATCGTTATAAGAATTACAAACAATTCGTAGAAGAAATTAGAGAGAGAAAGCCGAGGTATTAGTCATGATTAAAATTGCACCATCGATTTTATCAGCAGATTTTTCAAGATTAGGGGAAGAGATTAAAGATGTAGAAAAAGGCGGAGCTGACTATATTCACGTCGATGTAATGGATGGGCATTTCGTACCAAATATTACGATTGGACCATTAATTGTAGAAGCAATCCGTCCGATTACATCATTACCGTTAGATGTACATTTAATGATTGAAAATCCTGATAACTATATCCCAACTTTCGCAAAAGCGGGAGCGGATATTATTACTGTTCATGTAGAAGCGTGTCCTCATTTACATCGTACAATTCAGTTAATTAAATCTCATGACATTAAAGCAGGGGTTGTATTAAATCCGCATACTCCAGTTTCAACGATTGAGCATGTATTAGAAGATATAGACATGGTATTACTTATGACAGTAAATCCTGGATTTGGCGGGCAGAAGTTTATTCATTCTGTATTACCGAAAATCAAACAAGTTGCAGAAATGGTTAAAGAGCGAAATCTAGAAGTGGAAATTGAAGTTGATGGTGGTGTCAACGCTGAAACGGCAAGACTTTGTATTGAAGCAGGAGCGAATGTTCTTGTAGCGGGATCAGCAGTATACAATCAAAAAGACCGCGGTGAAGCAATTCGTGTAATTCGCGGATAAAGAATGAACGAACCTTTATCCTAGTGAAGCTTCTAGTTCATTAAGACTTCACTATTTATACATGTTAGAGTGGCAAATAAGGAGAAAGGCAATCTACCGAATGGCAGATTGCCTTTTTACAATAGAAGGGGAAGGAAAAATGATTATTCATATTTTAGCGGGAGGACCTGCAGAATACTGCGCAGATTTTTCGCGGTATGAAAATGAAGAAGTAGTTTGGGCGGCCGTTGATAGAGGAGTGTACCGTTTGTTGAAAAGAGGAATCACTCCGGCTGTTGCGTTTGGGGATTATGATTCAGTTACTGATGAGGAATTAGCATGGATGAGGCAGCAAACAAATGAATTACATATCGTCCCGCGAGAAAAAGATCAAACAGATTTAGAAATTGCAATTAGCTGGGCTTTAGAACAGAAACCAAAATTAATTCGTATTTTTGGTGCTACTGGTGGAAGACTTGATCATGGTTTAGCAAATATTCAGATGCTTTTAAAGGGATTAGAAGTAAATATAGAAATGTGTATTGTGGACAATAAAAATGAAATAATGGTGAAAAAGTTTGGTATGTATATAATTGAAGGAAACGAACATTTTCCATACGTATCATTTGTACCAGTTACTGAAAGGGTAGAAGGTATTACACTTCACGGTTTTAAGTATCCCCTTACTAATAAAACAATAGAGTGGGGATCGACACTTTGTATTAGTAATGAACTCGTTGAGGAAAAAGGTACTTTTTCATTCACTTCTGGCATATTAATGATGATAAGAAGCACTGATTGAAGAAACAATTTTGCTCCTTGCATCATATAGTGAACAAGTGGAGTAATGGGGATTAGGAGGGAAACCATGAGATTTTATACAATTAAGTTACCTAAATTTCTTGGTGGAATTGTTCGTGCGATGTTAAATACCTTCAAAAAAGACTAAAAAAAGCACCTATTACCGGTGCTTTTTCCAATGGTATAATAAAAAAAGAGCCTAGCGGCTCTTTTTTTTATTATTAAACACGTTCGATTTTGCCAGATTTTAATGCTCTAGCAGAAACGTAAACACGTTGAACTTTTCCGTCGATGCGTACGCGAACTTTTTGAAGGTTAGCGCCCCATTTACGTTTTGTAGCGTTCATTGCGTGAGAACGAGAGTTACCAGAACGAGCTTTTCTTCCAGTGATAGCACAAACACGAGCCATTTATATTTCCCTCCCTTAACTACCGTAACATACGTAATTTTTCAATATTAGTCTTTTATGCGATGCTAAAAACACTACTATAATTTAACACAACTAAAAAGAGAATGCAACACCGTAGGAAAAAGAAATCAAGAAAAAATACTTGACACTATATGTCAATGAAGAAAAGGTGAAATCAAGAAAAATTGCTTGACATATTATAGTGGTACATGTTGTATAATAACAATGGACTATTTTGCTCATCATAAAAAAATGTAATTTAAAACATAAAATATGAGAGTGAAAAAGAAAGAACGATGGAATTTTCTTTAAAAAGATTATATGATAGTAACTAAAGTAGTCTAGCTCACTTTCACCATTTATGAAGGGGGAAACGAGATGTCAATTGAAATTAAAACGAAGTACGGTCAAATTGATATTAGTACAGATGTAATTGCAACAATTGCTGGAGGTGCCGCAGTAGATTGCTACGGTATCGTAGGTATGGCATCAAAAAATCAGTTAAAAGATGGATTAACAGAAATTTTACGAAAAGAAAACTTCACTAGAGGCGTTATTGTTCGTAAAAATGAAGATGAAGTACATATTGATATGTATATTATTGTGAGCTATGGTACGAAAATTTCAGAAGTAGCACATAACGTGCAGACTAAAGTGAAATATACATTAGATCAAACTGTAGGACTAGCAGTAGATTCTGTAAACATCTACGTACAAGGAGTTAAAGTAATAAACTTGTAATGTGCATTAAGGAGGAAAATCTGTGTCAATTCAAAAAATTGATGGAAAACGTTTATCACAAATGATCATTCAAGGAGCCAATAATTTAACAAATAATGTTCAGCTTGTTGATGCATTAAACGTATTCCCAGTTCCAGATGGCGATACCGGTACAAACATGAACTTATCAATGACTTCAGGCGCACGTGAAGTGAAAGCAAATCCTTCGCAGCATGCTGGTAAAGTCGGTGTAAGTTTAGCCAAAGGATTATTAATGGGAGCTCGTGGTAACTCTGGGGTTATTTTATCTCAGTTATTCCGTGGTTTCTCTAAATCCATTGAACAAAAAGAAGAATTAACGACAGTTGATTTTGCTGCAGCTTTAGAAGCTGGAGTAGAGGCAGCTTACAAAGCGGTTATGAAACCAATTGAAGGAACGATTTTAACGGTTGCAAGAGAAACGGGTAAATATGCAGTGACAGTTGCGAAAAAACAGCGCGACTTTGTTTTGTTTATGGAAGACGTTGTAAAAGAAGCAAACGCATCGTTAAATCGTACGCCAGATTTATTACCTGTATTAAAACAAGTTGGCGTTGTAGATAGCGGTGGTAAAGGTCTTGTTGTTGTATATGAAGGATTTTTAGCTGACTTAAAAGGAGAAACGATTTCTTCTGATATGCCTGCCCAACCATCTATGAATGACATGGTACGTGCAGAACATCACCGTAGTGTACAAAGCCAATTGAGTACAGAAGATATTAAGTATGGATATTGTACGGAGTTCATGGTGAAATTAGAGCCTGGAAAAATGAAGGAACATAATTTCTCTGAACAAAAATTCCGTGAAGATATTAGTGTGTACGGAGATTCACTACTTGTTGTATCGGATGATGAGGTTGTAAAGGTTCATATTCATGC
This sequence comes from Bacillus sp. P4_E1, assembly GCF_056401715.1. NCBI lineage: Bacteria > Bacillati > Bacillota > Bacilli > Caryophanales > Bacillaceae > Bacillus > Bacillus sp. P4_E1. The sequence continues at coordinate 58,022 of NZ_JBFUIV010000022.1, read as the reverse complement.
GGAACATCCTGGAGATCCTATGAACTATGGACAACGTTACGGTAGTCTAATTAAGATCAAAGTAGAAAATATGCGTGAACAGCATACTGCTTTATTAGATGAACCTACCATGGTACCTGAACAAACGAATCAGCCAATAGAGAAACAACCGTATGGTATTGTAACTGTAGCTATGGGATCGGGTATTAAAACTCTATTTGAGAGCATTGGTGCAACGAAAGTTATCGAAGGTGGCCAAACGATGAATCCGAGTACGGAGGATATTGTGAAGGCGATTGAAGAGGCGAATGCTGAAAAAATCATCATCTTACCAAATAACGGGAATATCGTGATGGCAGCAGAACAAGCAGCGTCAGTTGTAGAACAAGAAGTTATTGTTATTCGTTCAAAAACAGTTCCTCAAGGTATGGCTGCAATGTTAGCATTTAATCCAGTTGGAACGCTAGAAGAGAATGAAGAAAACATGAAAGAAGCTTTAGCTCATGTGAAAACAGGTCAGATTACGTATGCTGTTCGTGATACGGAAATTGACGGTGTAGCGATTCAAAAAGATGATTTCATGTGTATTGCAGATGGGAAAATTGTATCTACAAATGCTGAGAAAGTAGGAGCTGCAAAGCAATTACTAGAAGCGCTAATTGATGAAGATTCTGAAATCGTAACGATTCTACAAGGTGAAGATGCAACAGATGAAGAAGTGGCTAAATTAGTTGCGTTTGTAGAAGAGAACTTTGAAGATGCAGAAGTAGAAGTACATGCAGGGAACCAACCGGTGTATTCTTTCATCTTCTCTGTAGAATAAGAAAAGATTCGATTTGAAAATAAATGGGTTACTTACTTGCTAATGGATAAGAAATAGTGATATGAAGTTTATTACTAGTTTTTATTCAAAAGGCTAGCATATTGATGATAGAAAAGAGCCTTGCTGCTAATAGTGAGGCTCTTTTCTTACGTATTGTACAACTTTGTTTTATCCCGCTATTTGTGGGCAGTAAAACTTCCACCCCCTATATTCGGCTGGAGCAAAGAAGTTAAGTGGGAGATTAACTGCCCGTAAGCGCCCACTGATTATAGTTTCACTTTATATAGAGGGATTAGAGTAGTTTCTCTTAGAATGCCTATGATAGAATATATAAGGTGAAAGAGAGCGATTACAGATGTCAATGATAATAATGGATAATCAATAGAATGAATCAAAGAAAATAATGTGACGGAGCGTGAGAATCTTGAATGAAGTTGTACAAGTTCCTGTTACGGATGTAAAGGGAATCGGAGGAGAAACATCTGAGTTGTTACACGAGATGGGAATTTATACAGTTTCTCATCTATTAGAACATTTTCCGTACCGCTATGAAGACTATGCGATGAAAGATCTTGCTGAAGTAAAGCATGACGAGCGTGTAACGGTTGAGGGGAAAGTTCATAGTGCTCCTTTACTGCAATATTATGGGAAGAAGAAGTCACGTCTTACAGTTCGTGTTCTCGTCGGTCGTTATTTAATTACAGCTGTATGTTTTAATAGACCATACTATAAACAAAAGTTAAATTTAGATGAAACGGTAACGATTACTGGTAAATGGGATCAGCATCGCCAAACAATTGCTGTATCAGAACTGAATTTTGGACCGGTTGTACGACAACAAGAAGTAGAACCTGTATATTCAGTGAAAGGAAAACTGACAGTAAAACAGATGCGCCGGTTTGTTGCACAAGCATTTAAGGAGTATGGAGATTCTATAGTCGAAGTGTTACCAGATGGTTTGTTAAGTCGATATAAATTATTATCACGCTATGAAGCGCTCAGAGGGTTACATTTTCCAGTGGGACAGGAAGACTTAAAGCAAGCGCGTCGCCGTTTTGTATATGAGGAGTTTTTCTTGTTTCAGTTGAAAATGCAAACATTACGGAAAATGGAAAGGGAAAACTCGAAAGGGACGAAAAAGGAAATTTCATTAGTAGAATTGCAAGAGTTTACTGATGCGCTTCCGTTTCCATTAACTGGTGCACAACGCCGGGTTGTAGATGAAATAATGAAAGATATGATATCTCCGTACCGAATGAATCGATTATTGCAAGGGGATGTAGGTTCTGGGAAAACAGTTGTTGCTGCGATTGCTCTTTATGCGGCGAAATTGGCTCATTATCAAGGTGCTTTGATGGTTCCTACAGAAATTTTAGCCGAGCAACATTATCAGTCGCTCGCGGAGACGTTTTCACATTTCGGTATGAAGGTTGAATTGCTAACAAGTTCTGTTAAAGGTGCGAGACGTCGAGAAATTTTGTCGAGATTAGAACAGGGAGAAGTAGACATCCTTGTTGGAACGCACGCTTTAATTCAAGACGAAGTTATATTTCATAGGTTAGGTCTCGTTATTACCGATGAACAGCATCGATTTGGTGTGGCGCAGCGCCGGGTTTTACGTGAGAAAGGTGAAAGCCCAGATGTATTGTTTATGACGGCGACCCCAATCCCGCGTACGTTAGCTATCACTGCATTTGGAGAGATGGACGTTTCTATTATCGACGAAATGCCAGCTGGTAGAAAGGTAATCGAAACGTACTGGGCAAAACATGATATGTTAGATCGTGTCCTCGGCTTTGTGGAGAAAGAGATAAAAAAAGGAAGACAGGCATATGTTATTTGCCCTCTTATTGAAGAGTCTGAGAAGCTTGATGTACAAAATGCTATCGACTTACATAGTATGCTGACTCATCATTATCAAGGGAAATGCCAAGTTGGATTAATGCATGGGAGACTATCATCTCAAGAAAAAGAAGAGATAATGGGACAGTTTAGTGAAAATAAAGTGCAAATTCTTGTGTCGACAACAGTTGTTGAAGTAGGCGTGAATGTACCAAATGCGACTGTTATGGTTATTTATGACGCGGAACGTTTCGGTTTATCACAGCTCCATCAGCTAAGGGGGCGTGTTGGGCGTGGTAGTGAACAATCATATTGTTTATTAATTGCGGACCCGAAATCAGAAACGGGAAAAGAAAGAATGCGCATTATGACTGAAACAAATGATGGATTTGTATTGTCAGAAAAAGATTTAGAGTTACGAGGTCCTGGGGATTTCTTTGGAAGTAAGCAAAGTGGTCTACCAGAATTTAAGGTTGCTGATATGGTACATGATTATCGGGCGTTAGAAACAGCAAGACAAGATGCAGCGATACTAGTTGATTCAGAAGCGTTTTGGCATAATGATCAGTATGCTTCGCTGCGTACTTATCTTGATGGGACAGGTGTGTTCCAGGGAGAGAAGCTCGATTAAAAGTAGTCTGCAAAAGTTTTTGTTGCATTCTACTTTTAATGATTATATACTACTTTTAGTACCTAGTCATAAAAATGGATGGTGCGGTATGAAAAAAAGAAGAAGTAAAAAAGAAAGACAAGAATTATTACAACAAACAATAGAAACGAATCCTTTTATAACGGATGAAGATTTAGCGGAAAAATTTCAAGTGAGCATACAAACTGTTCGTCTTGATCGTATGGAATTATCTATTCCTGAATTAAGAGAACGAATTAAGCATGTGGCTACAAAACAACATGAAGAAGACGTGAAATCTTTACCGTTAGAAGAGGTTGTCGGAGAAATTATTGATATAGAATTAGATAGACATGCGATTTCTATCTTTGAAGTAAAGGTAGAACATGTATTTAAAAGAAATCAAATTGCTCGTGGGCATCATTTGTTTGCACAAGCAAACTCACTAGCTGTTGCGGTTATTGATGAAGAATTAGCTTTAACTGCAAAGTCCACCATTCGATATATTCGTCCTGTAAAATTAGGAGAGCGTGTTGTTGCAAAAGTACGTGTTGAAGATGTAGAGAATGATAAAGGACGGACGGTTGTCAAAGTGCGTAGTTTTGTTGGAGAAGAACTTGTCTTTACAGGCACTTTTGAAATGTATCGATCTAGTAATTATAGTGAGGAAGGTAACAACTTATGAAAATCGCAATAGATGCAATGGGCGGCGATCATGCACCAAAGGCTGTAGTATTAGGAGCAATGAAAGCTATTAAGGAATACTCAGATTTACATATTACGTTAGTAGGGAAAGAAGAGGGAATTCGTCAATATTTAACGAGTGAAGAGCGAATTACTATACTTCATACGGACGAAAAAATTGAATCGACAGACGAACCAGTAAGAGCGGTTCGTCGAAAAAAACAAGCTTCAATGGTACTAGCGGCGCAGCAAGTAAAAGACGGCGTAGCGGATGCTTGTATATCAGCAGGTAGTACAGGAGCTTTGATGGCAGCTGGATTGTTTGTTGTTGGTCGTATGGAAGGAATTGAACGACCAGCTTTATCACCTACAATGCCAACTGTTGATGGAGAAGGTTTTGTTATGTTAGATGTTGGAGCCAACGTTGATGCAAAACCAATTCATTTATATCAATATGCAGTAATGGGCTCTGTTTACGCAGAGAAGGTAAGAGGAATTAAAAATCCACGCGTTGGACTTTTAAACGTTGGAACAGAGGATGGTAAAGGAAACGAGCTTTCAAAACAAGTCTTTGCTATGCTCAAGGATGCACCAATTAATTTCGTTGGAAACGTTGAATCAAGAGATTTATTGCAAGGTGTAGCAGACGTTGTTGTATGTGATGGTTTTACGGGTAATGTAGCGCTAAAATCATTAGAAGGAACAGCACTTGCGTTATTCTCTATGTTAAAAGAACAATTAATGAGTTCGTTTACGAGCAAATTAGCAGCAGCGGTATTAAAACCAAAACTTATGGTATTGAAAGATAAAATGGATTATTCGGAGTATGGGGGAGCGGCGTTGTTTGGATTGAAAGCTCCTGTCATTAAGGCTCACGGTTCTTCTAATGACCAATCGATATTTAGTGCGATTCGTCAAACGAGAGAAATGGTAGCGAAAGAAGTAATTCCTACAATTTCAAGTGTAATGGAGAAGGAGCCGCTTCAATAAGAGGAGGATTTGAAATGGGAAAAATAGCATTTCTTTTTCCGGGCCAAGGTTCACAGGCAGTTGGAATGGGTAGACAGTTAGCGGAGAATAATAAAGAGGTTGCGAAAGTGTTTGCAAAAGCGGATGAGGTTTTGCATGATTCTCTTTCAGAAGTGATTTTTGAAGGACCGCAAGAAAAGTTAACATTAACGACAAATGCGCAGCCGGCACTATTAACAACGAGCTTTGCAATTTTAACAGCTTTGAAGGAGTATGATATTACACCTGATTTTGTCGCAGGACATAGTTTAGGTGAATATAGCGCTCTTGTAGCTGCTGGTGCATTAACATTCGAAGACGCTGTATATGCTGTAAGGAAACGCGGGGAATATATGGAAGAAGCTGTTCCAGGCGGGGAAGGTGCAATGGCAGCTATTTTAGGTGCGGATCCGGATATGCTGAAACGAGTTACAGAAGAAGTAACAAGTGAAGGATATGCAGTACAAATTGCTAATATGAATAGTACGAAGCAAATTGTTATTTCTGGAACAAAGCAAGGAGTAGAGCTTGCTTCTCAAAGAGCGAAAGAAAATGGTGCTAAAAGAGCAATTCCGCTCAAAGTAAGTGGACCGTTTCATTCCTCGCTTATGAAACCAGCTGCTGAGAAATTCCAAAGTGTTTTAAATGAAATTACAATTCAAGACACGAATATTCCTGTTATTGCAAATGTTACGGCAGATGTTATTACGCGTGGTACAGATATTCAAGCAAAGCTAATTGAACAGCTTTATTCGCCTGTATTATGGTACCCATCTATTGAGTATATGGTGAATCAAGGGGTAGATACATTTATTGAAATCGGACCTGGAAAAGTACTTGCTGGTCTTATGAAGTCGATTGATTCTTCAGTGAAAGCATATGCGGTATATGATGAAGAGACATTAAAAGATACCATTTCAAATTTGAGAGGAGAAAGCTGATGTTAAAAGGGAAAGTAGCATTAGTAACTGGTGCTTCACGTGGGATTGGTCGTGCGATTGCTATTGATTTAGCGAAACAAGGGGCAAATGTTGTAGTAAATTATGCTGGTAATGAGCAAAAGGCGAATGAAGTAGTTGATGAAATAAAGAAATTAGGTTCAGATGCCATTGCAGTAAGAGCAGATGTTGCAAATGCTGATGATGTTACTGCAATGGTGAAACAAACTGTAGATACGTTTGGACAAGTTGATATTCTTGTAAATAACGCTGGTGTAACAAAAGATAATTTATTAATGCGTATGAAAGAAGAAGAATGGGATACAGTTATTAATACAAACTTAAAAGGTGTTTTCTTATGTACGAAAGCAGTATCGCGCTATATGATGCGTCAACGTCATGGACGTATTATTAATATCGCTTCTGTTGTTGGTGTAACAGGAAACCCAGGACAAGCAAATTATGTTGCTGCTAAAGCTGGTGTAATTGGATTAACAAAAACATCAGCAAAAGAATTAGCGAGCCGAAATATTACTGTAAATGCAATTGCTCCAGGGTTTATTGCAACTGATATGACGGATGTATTAGATGAAAATATAAAAGCCGAAATGTTAAAATTAATTCCTGCAGCTCAGTTTGGAGAAGCACAAGATATCGCAAATACTGTAACGTTTTTTGCTTCTGATCAAAGTAAATATGTTACAGGTCAAACGTTAAATGTTGATGGCGGTATGGTAATGTAATAAAAGAATCGATTTCACCTAGTTTTTTTGGACAATATTTTATATAATATTTGAGGGGAGGTGAATAGAATGGCAGATGTTTTAGAGCGTGTAACCAAAATTGTCGTTGATCGTTTAGGAGTAGAAGAAACTGAAGTAGTACCAGCTGCAAGCTTCAAAGAAGATTTAGGCGCAGACTCCCTAGATGTAGTAGAACTTGTAATGCAATTAGAAGATGAATTCGAAATGGAAATTTCTGATGAAGATGCTGAAAAGATTGCTACTGTTGGCGATGCTGTGACTTACATAGAGAGTCATCTATAATGCTTAAGTGAAGTCCCGTTTTTTAACGGGGCTTCTCGGCTTATATCTGGAGGGACCTATGCCGTACCGAAAACATAGAGAAAAAAAATACGAAGCAAAATATCGTGAAGCTTTTAAAGTATTTCAAGAAGAGATAGGTATTACGTTTACAGATGAAAAATTATTGATTCAAGCGTTTACGCATTCATCGTATGTGAATGAGCATCGAAAAAAACCGCATGAGGACAATGAGCGTCTTGAGTTTCTTGGCGATGCTGTATTGGAACTCACTGTATCACAGTATCTGTTTCAAAAATATCCGACAATGAGCGAAGGAGAGTTAACAAAACTACGTGCAGCTATTGTATGTGAGCCATCTCTTGTTCGTTTTGCAAACGAAATGTCATTTGGTAGCCTTGTTTTATTAGGGAAAGGTGAGGAAATGACGGGTGGACGTGAACGACCAGCTTTATTAGCGGATGTCTTTGAAGCGTTTATTGGTGCCCTTTATCTTGATCAAGGGCTAGAAACAGTTTGGGGTTACTTAAAAGAAGTTGTATATCCAAAAATTAATGAAGGTGCTTTTTCTCATGTGATGGATTATAAGAGTCAATTGCAAGAATTGATTCAGCGTGATGGTAGTGGCAATGTTGAGTATCAAATTTTGCAAGAAAAAGGACCGGCCCATAACCGAGAATTTGTGTCCCGTGTAACTTTAAATAATGAGGCATTAGGTCTTGGAAGTGGTAAGTCAAAAAAAGAGGCAGAGCAACAAGCTGCTGCAGAAGCATTGAAAAAATTAAAAGAACAATCATGAGGAATCCCCCTTTGAATGAGGGGGATTCCTTATGCATAGAATGAAACTTTCCTTTTATTTATAAATAAAAGGAGTGGGAAATCCGTATAGTAGTTTGTTTTCGTACAGACAACGTTTACAACAACGGAGAATAGGAGGAAGGCCTTTCGTGTTTTTAAAAAGATTAGAAATAGCAGGATTTAAGTCTTTTGCTGAGCGTGTATCTGTCGATTTTGTTCCAGGTGTAACTTCTGTAGTAGGACCTAACGGGAGCGGGAAAAGTAATATTACTGATGCAATTCGCTGGGTACTTGGTGAACAATCTGCAAAGTCATTACGCGGTGCAAAGATGGAGGATATTATTTTTGCCGGCAGTGATACGAGAAGAGCGGTTAATGTTGCTGAAGTTACATTAACTTTAAATAATGAAGACCAACGCTTACCGATTGAGTATAACGAGGTGTGTGTAACGCGTCGTGTATCTCGTTCGGGTGATAGTGATTTTTATATTAATAAACAATCTTGTAGATTAAAAGATATTATTGATTTATTTATGGACTCTGGTATGGGAAGGGAAGCTTTTTCGATTATTAGCCAGGGGAAAGTCGAAGAGATTTTGAGTAGTAAATCAGAAGAACGTCGTGGTGTATTTGAAGAAGCTGCGGGTGTGCTGAAATATAAACTTCGTAAAAAGAAAGCTGAAGGGAAATTGGCGGAAACACAAGAAAACTTAAATCGTGTACAAGATATTATTCACGAATTAAGTAGTCAAGTAGAACCACTAGAAAGACAAGCTTCTATTGCGAAAGATTATCTTGAGAAAAAAGAAGAATTAGAGAAAGTAGAAGCTGCGCTTATTGTACATGAAATTGAAGAATTACATGAAAAGTGGGAAGCGCTTCGAAATCAATTTGGGCATAATAAAGATGAAGAAGCTAAAATGTCGGCGAACTTACAAAAAAGTGAAGAAGAGCTTGAGGAATTACGCGGGCAATTACAAGCCGTTGATGAATCTGTAAATTCCTTACAAGAAGTTCTACTTCTGTCTAGTAAAGAACTAGAAAAACTAGAAGGGCAACGCGAGCTGTTAAAGGAAAGAAAGCAAAATGCAACGACACATTGTGCGCAGCTTGAAAAGCTAATTGTTGAGTTAACAGAGAAAACTACAAGTTATGATGGCGAAATTGAAACAAGTACAGAAGCTTTAATGCAATTTGTGAATCAAGTAAAAGAATTGGAGAAGAAATTGCATGATAACGAGCAATTACTTGCGACTTTTGCTGAGAATTTAGAGGAACAAATTGAGAATTTAAAAGGTGACTATATTGAACTTTTAAATCAACAAGCAAGTCTTCGTAATGAATTATCTATGATTGAAGAACAATCAAAACAGCAAAACTCTAAAAACGAACGACTTGATGAAGAAAATGAAAAGTATGTACAGATGCGTGTGGAAATTACAGCGAAAAAGGCGAAACTTGTAGACAGTTATGAGCAAGCGAGAGAGAAAATAGCTGGCATTATTTCTAACATACAGAAGACAGAAACGGCACTTGGGAAATGTAAGTCACAGTATAGTGAAAATGAAACGAAACTGTATCAAGCGTATCAATTTGTGCAACAGGCGCGCTCTCGTAAAGAAATGTTAGAAGAGATGCAAGAGGACTACTCTGGCTTCTATCAAGGGGTACGTGAAGTATTAAAGGCTAGAGAAAATAGACTACAAGGTATTGAGGGAGCTGTTGCAGAACTTCTGACTGTGCCGAAAGAATATGAAATCGCAATGGAAATCGCCCTTGGGGCAGCGATGCAACATATCGTAGTACAAACAGAAGAGCATGCTCGTAATGCAATTGCATTTTTAAAGCAAAATAAACATGGCCGTGCAACGTTTTTACCTCAAGCTGTTATTAAAAGCCGATCGCTATCATTTGATCAATTACGCATTGTGAATCAGCATCCATCGTTTGTCGGTGTAGCGGCAGAACTTGTGCAGTACAATAATAAATATGAGAATGTAGTTTCAAGTTTATTAGGTACAGTTGTTGTTGCGAAAGATTTACGCGGAGCAAATGAGTTAGCGAAACAACTGCAATACCGCTATCGTATTGTAACACTCGAAGGTGACGTAGTGAACCCGGGTGGTTCTATGACGGGTGGAGCTGTAAAACAGGCGAAATCCTCTTTATTGGGACGTCAACGTGAACTTGAAGAGTGGACTAAAAAACTAACTGACATGGAAGAAAAAACAACAAAGCTAGAAAACTTTGTTAAAGCAGTAAAGCAAGAGATTCAAGAAAAAGAAGTACAAATACGAGAGCTACGCCAAGGTGTAGAGACCGAACGTGTAGATGAACAGAAGCTAAGAGAAGAAATTAATCGTTTAGAATTAGATGAACATCGTATTAATGATCGTTTATCGATTTACGATTTAGAGATTGAAGGATTTTTACAAGATCAAGTAAAAATGCAAGGGCGCAAAGAAGAGTTAGAAAAGATTTTAGCGACTCTTCAAGTTGAGATTGGGGAATTAGATAGCAAAATCGTCGTTTTAACGAAACAAAAAAGTGAACAATATTCTTCAAAAGAAAAAGTTCAGAAGGAAATGACGGAGCTAAAAGTACAAGCTGCTGAACAACAACAACGTTTGTCTAATCAAAAAGAAAAAGTCGAACGTTTGACGAAGGAAAAGGAAGAGACTGATGCGACGCTTGTAAAAACGAAAGAAGATTTAGCGTTCTTAAAGCAAGAGATGACATCTAATTCAAGTGGCGAAGAACAAATTACGAATATGATTGAGAAGAAAGCGTATGATCGTAATCAAACTTCGGAGTTAATTCGTTCTCGTCGTGAACAACGCGTATCATTGCAAGAAAGAGTCGAGCATTTAGAGTGCGGTGTGAAAGAAACAATAGGTAAACATAAATATATTCTTGAGATGCTGAAAGATCAAGAAGTGAAAATTAACCGACTTGATGTAGAGCTGGAAAATAGATTGCAACATTTACGTGAAACATATACTATTTCATTTGAAGCAGCAAAACTTAAGTATACAATGATGATGCCTGCAGAAGATGCACGTAAAAAGGTGAAACTAATTAAACTATCCATTGAAGAGTTAGGCGCAGTAAATTTAGGGGCAATTGATGAATATGAACGTGTAGCAGAGCGCCATACATTCTTATTAGAGCAAAGAGATGACCTAGAAGAAGCGAAATCGACATTGCATCAACTTATTACGGAAATGGATGAAGAGATGAAAAAACGCTTTTCTACTACGTTCGAAGGGATTCGAACAGAGTTTCAATCTGTATTCTCTGAATTATTCGGAGGTGGAAGAGCGGATTTAGTAATGACAAACCCAGAAGATTTACTAAATACGGGTATTGATATTGTAGCGCAACCACCAGGGAAGAAACTACAAAATTTAGGTTTACTTTCAGGGGGAGAGCGTGCTTTAACGGCAATTGCGCTCTTATTTGGTATTTTAAAAGTACGCCCAGTTCCATTCTGTGTTCTAGATGAAGTGGAAGCAGCTCTTGATGAGGCAAACGTTGCTCGTTTTGCGCAGTATTTAAAGAAATTTAGTGATGAAACGCAGTTTATTGTAATTACACACCGAAAAGGTACAATGGAAGAGTCTGATGTATTGTACGGTGTAACAATGCAAGAATCAGGGGTGTCGAAGCTTGTTTCTGTTCGTTTAGATGATGGCGAAGAACTTGTTGCAAGTAGATAGGAAGGATGGGAAGTATGAGCTTTTTAAAAAAATTAAAAGAAAAAATTTCAAAACAAACGGATACGGTAACAGAGAAGTTTAAACAAGGATTAGAAAAAACGAGAAATTCATTTGCTGATAAAGTAAATGACTTAGTGTACCGTTACCGCAAAATAGACGAAGATTTCTTTGAAGAATTAGAAGAAATTTTAATTAGTGCGGATGTCGGAGTTTCGACAGTGATGGAATTAATTGATCAGTTGAAAGAAGAAGTGCAACGTCGTAACATTCAAGATCCGAAAGAAGTACAGGCTGTTATTTCTGAAAAGCTAGTGGGCATTTACAAAGGTGACAGCGATTTTAGTAATGAAGTTAATATACAAGAGGATCAATTAACAGTAGTTTTATTTGTTGGTGTGAATGGTGTGGGGAAAACGACGACGATTGGTAAGCTTGCACATAAATTTAAATCAGAAGGTAAGTCTGTCCTATTGGCGGCAGGAGATACATTCCGTGCTGGGGCGATTGAGCAATTAGAAGTATGGGGCGATCGTGTTGGTGTAGAAGTAATTAAACAAGGGTCAGGATCTGATCCAGCGGCTGTTATGTATGATGCTGTACAAGCGGCAAAGGCCCGTAAAGTGGATGTATTGCTATGTGATACAGCGGGACGCTTACAAAATAAAGTAAACTTAATGAATGAGTTAGAGAAAGTGAAGCGCGTAATTGAGCGTGAAGTACCAGGGGCTCCTCATGAAGTATTACTTGTTATTGATGCAACAACAGGGCAAAATGGTTTAAGCCAAGCGAAAACATTCCGTGAAGCAACGAATGTTACTGGTATTGTTTTAACGAAGTTAGATGGAACTGCTAAAGGTGGTATCGTCTTAGCGATTCGTAACGAAATGGATGTTCCGGTGAAATTTGTTGGGCTCGGAGAGCAAATGGATGATCTGCAACAGTTTGATCCAGAACAATATGTTTATGGTTTGTTTGCGAACGTAGTAGAAACAGAAGAAGTGTAAGTGAAAGAAGCGGTATTTCCGCTTCTTTTTTTATAAAAATATGTGATGTTAAGAAAAAAACTTGACACTCTTTTATACTCCATGTAAACTAAGTCATGTAAAGGTAAATCACTTAACAAAGGATGATCCAACATGCTCGAGAAAACAACGAGAATGAACTATTTATTTGATTTTTATCAATCGTTGTTAACGCAAAAACAAAGAAGTTATATGTCGCTTTATTATCTAGATGATTTATCTCTTGGTGAAATTGCGGAAGAATTTGATGTAAGTCGCCAAGCCGTGTATGATAACATTAAACGGACTGAAGCGATGCTTGAAGAATATGAAGATAAATTAGTATTACTTCAAAAGTTTCAAGAGCGACAGCGACTTGTTGCAAAGCTAAAACAGCTACTCAGCGAAGAAGAGCATGTGAATGAAGAAATGAAACAAGTTGTTGAAGCTATCGAAAAATTAGATTAGGAGGGCGGCAATATGGCATTTGAAGGATTAGCCGACCGACTTCAACAGACAATGCAAAAAATCCGCGGCAAAGGAAAAGTTTCTGAAGCCGATGTAAAAGAAATGATGAGAGAAGTTCGTCTAGCTCTTTTAGAAGCGGATGTTAACTTTAAAGTAGTAAAAGATTTTATAAAGCGTGTGTCTGAGCGTGCTGTCGGACAAGATGTAATGAAAAGTTTGACACCTGGACAACAAGTAATTAAAATCGTACAGGAAGAACTTACAGAACTTATGGGCGGAGAGCAAAGCAAAATTGCTGTTGCTAATAAGCCACCTACTGTTATAATGATGGTTGGTCTGCAAGGTGCGGGTAAAACAACGACGACAGGTAAGCTTGCAAATTTGCTTCGTAAAAAGCATAATCGTAAACCGATGCTTGTTGCAGCGGATATTTACCGTCCAGCAGCGATTAAACAGCTTGAAACATTAGGGAAGCAATTGGACATGCCTGTTTTCTCCTTAGGAGATCAAGTAAGTCCGGTTGAAATTGCGAAACAAGCGATTGCGAAAGCAAAAGAAGATCATCACGATTACGTTTTAATCGATACAGCGGGTCGCCTGCATATTGATGAAGAACTAATGGGTGAATTAGCAAAAGTCAAAGAAGTTGCGAAACCGGATGAAATTTTCCTTGTTGTCGATGCGATGACAGGACAAGACGCGGTAAATGTAGCACAAAGTTTCCATGAACAGTTAGGATTAACAGGTGTTGTATTAACGAAATTAGATGGTGATACGCGCGGTGGTGCGGCATTATCTATTAAGGCTGTAACAAATACACCAATTAAATTCGCTGGTATGGGTGAAAAACTAGATGCAATTGAAGCGTTCCATCCAGAACGTATGGCATCCCGTATTTTAGGGATGGGCGACGTCTTAACATTAATTGAAAAAGCGCAAGCTACAGTTGATGAAGAGAAAGCAAAAGAACTTGAGCAAAAAATGCGTACGCTTTCGTTTACGCTTGACGATTTCCTAGAACAACTTGGACAAGTGCGTCAACTTGGACCGCTTGACGAATTGTTAGGAATGCTTCCTGGTGCAAATAAAATTAAAGGGCTGAAAAATGCACAAGTTGATGAAAAACAAATTGGGCATATTGAGGCAATTATTCGTTCTATGACTAAAGTAGAACGAGAACAACCGGAAATAATCAATGCTAGTCGTAAAAAGCGCATTGCCAAAGGTAGCGGTACAACGGTACAAGAAATCAATCGTCTAATCAAGCAATTTGATGATATGAAAAAAATGATGAAGACGATGACGGGAATGCAAAAAGGTAAGAAAAAAGGACTAGGTGGATTGAAGTTTCCATTCATGTAAGGAAAAAAGATGGCTCTGTTAAGAAAAAATACTTTACAAAGCAATAGTCTTTTTGCTAATATAATTATCTGTGTGAAATAAATTCGGAGGTGCTTTATAAATGGCAGTTAAAATTCGTTTAAAACGTATGGGAGCTAAAAAAACTCCTTTCTATCGTGTAGTTGTTGCAGATTCTCGTTCTCCTCGTGACGGACGTTTCATTGAGGAAATCGGTACTTACAATCCGGTTGCTCAACCAGCGGAAGTTAAGATCAACGAAGAAGCAGCATTAAAATGGTTAGGAAATGGTGCTAAACCATCTGATACAGTTCGTAACCTTTTCTCTAACCAAGGTATCATGGAGAAATTCCACTTATCTAAACAAGGTAAGTAATTGAGGCAATGACAATGAAGATGTTAGTCGAGACAATTGTTAAACCTCTTGTGGATCATCCTGGAGATGTAAAAGTTACACAGGAACTTTGCAACGGAGAAATAAAGTATCGATTAACTGTACATCCTGAGGATGTTGGAAAAGTCATTGGAAAGCAAGGGAAAGTTGCGAAAGCGATTAGAATGCTCTTGTATTCAGTGGGACATCATAATGATGAGAACGTCACACTGGAAATTCAATAAACGTAAAAAGGGCGAGGAGTTATTTCCTCTCCCTTTTTTAACATTTAAAGAGAAATTGCATGGTCCATATATAAAATGGAAATGCTTAATTTATATAGAAACCAGGGGTGACATACTATTTATGACAAAATGGTTTAATGTAGGGAAAATTGTAAATACTCATGGCGTAAAAGGAGAAATTCGTGTTATTTCTCGTACTGATTTTCCAGAAGAGCGATATAAAGTAGGGAACACGTTATACATATGGGATGAGAAAGGTACAGACTACCTTACAGTGAAGGTAACTTCTCATCGTCAACATAAGACATTTGATTTATTAACACTTGAAGGATACAACAATGTAGATGAAGTAGAGAAGTTAAAAGGTTCTTTAATAAAAGTACCAGAAGAGCAGTTAGGCGAACTAGCTGAAGGTGAATACTACTACCATGAAATTATTGGTTGCAACGTTGTAACGGAAGAAGGAGAAGCGTTAGGGACAATCAAAGAGATTCTATCTCCTGGTGCGAATGACGTTTGGGTGATTAAACGTCCAAAGGGTCAAGATTTGTTAATTCCTTATATTGATGACGTTGTACTTCAAGTTAACATTGAAAATAAATTAGTAACCATTCATGTAATGGAAGGGCTACTATAATGAAAATTGACATTTTAACATTGTTTCCAGATATGTTTACGGGTGTATTTGGTTCTTCAATTTTAAAGAAAGCACAAGAAAAAGAAGCGGTAGAGCTTCGTGTTGTCAATTTTCGTGAGTATACAACTAGTAAGCATAATAGTGTAGATGATTATCCGTATGGTGGGGGCGCTGGTATGGTATTAACCCCACAGCCTATCTTTGACGCGGTAGAAGAGTTAACGAAGGAAACAGACCGTAAGCCGAGAATCGTCTTAATGTGTCCACAAGGAGAGCGTTTCACGCAGAAGAAGGCAGAAGAGCTTGCTGGAGAAGAGCATGTTATTTTTGTATGTGGCCATTATGAAGGATACGATGAACGAATTCGTGAGCATCTTGTAACAGATGAGATTTCTATTGGGGATTACGTATTAACGGGTGGAGAATTGGCTTCTATGGTAGTCACTGACAGTGTTGTACGTCTTTTGCCAGGAGTGCTTGGGAATCAAACGTCACAAGTGGAAGACTCTTTTAGCACAGGTTTGTTAGAACACCCACATTATACACGTCCTGCTGATTTTCGTGGTATGAAGGTACCGGATGTACTAATGTCAGGAAATCATAAAAACATTGATGAATGGCGCCATAAAGAGTCACTACGTCGTACATACACACGTAGACCGGATTTACTGGAAGAACGAGAATTATCTAAGCAAGAAGAGAAATGGCTGGAACAGATTAAAGAAGACCGATAAGGGCTTGATATATTTTCTATTGCAACAGTCCTAGCAATATGCTATTATAACATTTGTGCTACTGAAATCAGTAGCCGTATTAACGATGTTCCGCTGTAATTTAATAAGACTTTATAAGAGCATCTGTTTAAAGGAGAGAATTTAATATGCAACAATTAATCACAGAAATCACAAAAGGCCAATTGAAAACTGACCTTCCTTCATTCCGTCCTGGAGACACTTTACGTGTACACGTAAAAGTAGTTGAGGGAACTCGTGAAAGAATTCAGCTTTTCGAAGGTGTTGTAATTAAACGTCGTGGTGGCGGAATCAGTGAAACATTCACAGTTCGTAAGATTTCTTACGGTGTAGGTGTTGAGCGTACATTCCCAGTTCACACGCCAAGAATCGCGAACATCGAAGTACTTCGCCGTGGTAAAGTACGTCGTGCTAAGTTATACTACTTACGTAACCTTCGCGGTAAAAAAGCACGTATTAAAGAAATTCGATAAGACATGTATGGGAGCTTGTAAATACACAAGCTCCCTTTTTCCAATCTATATGAAATTTTGGTATAATACGAGCAGCTTACATAACAGTGGAGGGGAAAGCATGAAGAAAGAGAAGAGCTCACTTTGGGAATGGATCAAAGCAATTTTGATTGCTGTTGTATTAGCGGGCGTAATTAGACAGTTTTTCTTTGCCCCAATTCTCGTAGACGGTGTATCGATGTCGCCGACTTTACATGACCGTGATCGAATGATTGTTAATAAAATTGGCTATCACATAGGTGATCCGAAACGCTTTGATATTATTGTATTCCGAGCGACGGAAGAAAAAGATTATATTAAGCGTATTATTGGCCTGCCAGGCGACGAAATCGAATACCGTAATGATAAACTATATGTTAACGGGAAACCTTATGAGGAGCCGTATTTAGATAAGCAGAAAAAACAACTTGCTGACGGACCGCTTACATATGATTTTACTCTTGAAGAAATGACAGGAAAGAAAACTGTTCCAGAAGGTCAATTATTTGTTTTAGGCGATAATCGTCGTTTTAGTAAAGATAGCCGTTCGATTGGTACAATTTCAATGGACCAAGTGATTGGTAAAGCAAATATGCTATATTGGCCGTTAAAAGATGCGCGTATTGTGAAATAAAAGAAAAAGAAGGTGGCAACATGGTAATTCAATGGTTCCCAGGACATATGGCAAAGGCTAGACGCCAAGTAACAGAAAAATTAAAGTTAATTGATGTTGTAATTGAGCTTGTAGATGCTCGATTACCTTTATCTTCTCGTAATCCAATGATTGATGAAATTATTACACATAAACCAAGGCTTGTTGTTTTAAATAAAGCGGATATGGCGGATGATCGTCTTACAAAGCAGTGGATTGCATATTTTGATGAAAGAGGTCAAAAGGCAATTTCAATTAATGCGCAAGCTGGACAAGGTATGAAAGAAATTGCAGCAGCTTGTAAAGTTCTTGTCAAAGAAAAATTCGATAAAATGGTTGCTAAAGGCATTAGACCAAGAGCAATTCGTGCTTTAATTGTAGGTATTCCAAACGTTGGTAAATCTACACTAATTAATAAATTAGCGAAGAAGAATATAGCAAAAACAGGAGATCGTCCTGGTGTGACAACGGCCCAGCAGTGGATTAAAGTTGGGAAAGAAATGGAATTATTAGATACACCAGGTATTTTGTGGCCTAAATTTGAAGATGAATTAGTTGGTCTTCGTTTAGCGACGACTGGTGCAATTAAAGATTCTATATTAAATCTACAGGATGTAGCTATTTATGCGTTACGTTTTATGGAAAAACATTATCCGGAACGTTTAAAAGAGCGATATAATTTAAATGACATTCCAGAAGAAATTGTGGAGTTATTTGATGCAATTGGAAAAAATAGAGGTTGCTTAATGGGCGGCGGAATGATTGATTATGATAAAACATCTGAGCTTATACTTCGTGAGCTTCGTGGTGGAAGATTAGGAAAAATGACATTTGAAACACCAGAAGAGTTTGCAGAGCAGGTAGAAGATGCGGAAAAAGTAGAAGAAGTATAAGACGTGCGTTTGTACGTCTTTTCTTTTTGGTTACGTTTAAAAGGAGTGTAAATAGATGCAAAAAATGACTATTCATGAAGCGGAATGTTTGCTGCAAGAAATTATGAATGAAGAAGACGAGCGTTTTCAAATGTTAGTGAAAGATGAGCGAAAAGGTGTTCAAAAACTAATTTTGAAGTGGTATAAACAAAAAGAGTTAGCGCAAAAAGAAAGAGAAAAATTTCTAGAAATGTCAAAGTACGAAAATGAGTTACGTGAAAAAGGGCTCACATACATTGCTGGTATTGATGAAGTGGGTCGTGGGCCGTTAGCAGGACCGGTTGTGACGGCGGCAGTCGTCCTTCCGGAAGATTTTTATATTCCAGGATTAAATGACTCGAAAAAATTAAGTGAAGCGAAACGTGAGCGTTTTTATGATGAAATTAAAGAGCATGCAATTGCGATTGGAGTTGGAATTATATCACCACAAGTTATTGATGAAATAAATATTTATCAAGCGACGAAGCAAGCGATGTTAGATGCCGTTGCTAATTTATCATGTACACCAGAATATTTATTAATCGATGCGATGAAGCTTCCTACATCAATTCCGCAAACATCAATCATTAAAGGTGATGCGAAAAGTGTCTCTATTTCAGCTGCATCTATTATTGCGAAAGTGACGAGAGATCGCATGATGAAAGAGTTAGGAGGAAAGTATCCTGCATATGGATTCGAACAACATATGGGATATGGGACGAAACAGCATTTAGAAGCGATTGAAGTACATGGAGTATTAGAAGAACATCGAAAATCATTCGCGCCAATTAAAGATATGATTCAAAAATAAGCTGTATATTCACAGCTTATTTTTTATTTTGGTATATAAACATTATTATTTTCGAAAAAGAATAAAGCGATTTCAGTTTTCTGACACTTTATTGTAGACAGCGTGCCAATCATCTTATACAATGGCAATGTAATGTTTTTTAAACATTAAAAAACTTTTCGAGTAAAACAGGAAAACAGGGGAGGATGGGACCATGAATATCCATGAGTACCAAGGTAAGGCAGTCCTTAGAAGCTATGGGGTTAGCGTTCCGAACGGGAAGGTTGCATTTACAGTAGAAGAAGCTGTAGAAGCAGCGAAAGAATTAGGAACGGAAGTATGTGTAGTTAAAGCGCAAATTCACGCTGGTGGACGCGGCAAAGCTGGCGGTGTAAAAGTTGCGAAAAATTTAGAAGAAGTTCGTACATATGCAGAAAGCATTTTAGGAACTACACTTGTGACGCATCAAACAGGTCCTGAAGGTAAGGAAGTAAAACGCTTACTTATCGAAGAAGGTTGCGATATTAAAAAAGAATATTATGTAGGTCTTGTATTAGATCGTGCAACTTCTCAAGTTGTTTTAATGGCATCTGAAGAAGGTGGAACAGAAATTGAAGAAGTAGCAGAAAAAACGCCTGAAAAAATCTTTAAAGAATATATTGATCCAGCAGTAGGTTTACAAGGTTTCCAAGCGCGTAGAATCGCGTTTAACATCAATATTCCAAAAGAACTTGTAGGACAAGCTGTGAAGTTTATGATGGGCTTATACAGTGCGTTTATCGAAAAAGATTGCTCTATCGCTGAGATTAATCCACTTGTTACAACAGGTGACGGTAAAGTTATGGCGTTAGATGCAAAATTAAACTTTGATTCTAATGCGTTATATCGCAATAAAGACATTTTAGAACTTCGTGATCTTGAAGAAGAAGATTCAAAAGAAATTGAAGCTTCTAAATATGATTTAAACTACATTCCTTTAGATGGAAATATCGGTTGTATGGTTAATGGTGCAGGTTTAGCAATGGCTACAATGGATATCATTAAACATTACCATGGTGACCCGGCTAACTTCTTAGATGTTGGTGGCGGCGCAACAGCTGAAAAAGTTACAGAAGCATTCAAAATTATCCTTTCTGACAAAAATGTAAAGGGTATCTTCGTTAACATTTTTGGTGGCATTATGAAGTGTGATGTTATCGCAGAAGGTGTTATTGAAGCGACGAAGCAGGTAGGTCTTGAGTTGCCTTTAGTTGTACGTCTTGAAGGTACAAACGTAGAGCTAGGAAAGAAAATTTTAAATGAGTCTGGTTTAAATATTGTTGCAGCAGAATCTATGGCAGACGGTGCACAAAAAATTGTTTCACTAGTGGGCTAATAGAAAGCGGGGGAGAAAAATGAGCGTATTAGTTAATAAAGATACAAAAGTTATTGTTCAAGGTATTACAGGTTCTCAAGGGTTATTCCATACAAAGCAAATGATTGAATACGGTACGAAAATTGTAGGTGGTGTAACACCAGGTAAAGGTGGCACTGATATTGAAGGCGTACCAGTATTTGATACAGTAGAAGATGCTGTGAAAGCAACAGGCGCAAACGCTTCAGTTGTATACGTTCCACCCGCTTTTGCGGCTGATGCAATTATGGAAGCTGTTGATGCAAAGGTTGATTTAGTAGTATGTATTACTGAAGGAATCCCTGTATTAGATATGGTAAATGTAAAGAGATATATGGCGGGTAAACATACACGTTTACTTGGACCAAACTGCCCTGGTGTCATTACACCTGACGAATGTAAAATTGGTATTATGCCAGGATATATTCACAAAAAAGGTCATGTTGGTATCGTATCTCGCTCTGGTACATTAACGTATGAAGCTGTACATCAGTTAACGCAAGAAGGTATTGGCCAATCTACTGCTGTAGGTATCGGGGGAGACCCTGTTAACGGTACGGACTTTATTGATGCGTTAAAAGCATTTAATGAAGATGAAGAAACGCATGCTGTAATTATGATTGGTGAAATCGGCGGTACGGCAGAAGAAGAAGCAGCAGAATGGGTACAAGCTAATATGACAAAACCAGTTGTAGGCTTCATTGGTGGTCAAACAGCGCCTGAAGGCAAACGTATGGGTCATGCTGGGGCGATCATTTCTGGCGGCAAAGGAACTGCTGCTGAAAAGATTAAAACAATGGAAGCTTGTGGTATTAAAGTAGCGGAAACACCAGCTGTTATGGGTGAAACATTAATCTCTGTTTTAAAAGAAAAGGGATTATTTGAGACTTGTAAAAACTACTAATCTTTTTGAAAGACACCTTCTTATTAGAGGGTGTCTTTTTACACATTTTTTGTTTACATAATAAAAATTATGGGTAAGGAGAATTGAGATGAAAAGAGAACGTTTATTGCACCTTCATTACATGTTGGCGGATCATTGGAAGGCGATGGAGAGACTACTATATGTTGATCCAGAACTGAAGGGAATATACACTTTTAGTCCGAAACAATTTGAATATTACGCTGGAATATCCTCGGAAAAATCTTTAGAACTAGTAAATTTTCTTCAAATTTCAAATCTCCAACAATATGTATCCCAGTTAGAAAAAAAGAAAATATTTTATATAACAATATGGGATAAGGACTATCCACAATTACTGCGAGAAATACAAGATCCCCCTTTTGTTTTATACGGAAAAGGAGAAAGAGATTTTCTAAATAAAGTAAATAAATTAGCGATTGTTGGAACGAGAGAACCGTCTTTATATGGAAAGGAGAGTATGAAGTTTATTTTACAACCTTTACTTGAAAAAGAATGGCTTATTGTTAGTGGGTTTGCAAGAGGGATAGATACAATTGCTCATGAAGTTACAGTAAGGCAGCATTGCCCGACCATTGCAATATTAGGACATGGATTATCTTATATGTATCCAAAGGAGAATAGAGGTTTATATGACACGTGGAAAGATTATATATTGTTATTGACAGAGTATCCGCCCCATTATGTGCCGAAAAAATGGTATTTCCCAAAAAGAAATCGAATTATTAGCGGTATAAGTAAAGGTGTTTTAGTTGTAGAAGCAAAAACGAGAAGTGGATCCCTTATTACTGCAGACCTTGCGCTAGAACAAAATAGAGAGGTGTTTGCGCTTCCTGGACCTATATTTATAGAGAGTGCAGCGGGAACGAATCATCTAATTCAACAAGGCGCCAAGCTAGTAAGAAATGCGGAGGATATCCTTGAAGAAATTTTAAATTAACCATATATTTTTATGTTTTTATTAAACAATTATTGACAAATGGTAGATTGTCGCTGTATGGTATATTCATTCTTGATTGACAAAAACAAGAGAAATCAATAAGATTGATGAAGACTTGAATCCACCTCTTAAGGAGGCACTAGCATGTCAGATTACCTCGTAATCGTGGAGTCGCCTTCTAAGGCGAAGACCATTGAAAAATATTTAGGGAAAAAATACAAAGTCGTCGCGTCCATGGGACATGTCCGCGATTTACCTAAAAGCCAAATGGGGATAGAAGTAAAGAATAACTTCACTCCGAAGTATATTACCATTCGTGGTAAGGGTCCCGTTTTAAAAGATTTAAAATCAGCGGCAAAAAAAGCAAAGAAAGTCTATCTCGCGGCCGATCCGGATCGTGAAGGAGAAGCAATTGCTTGGCATTTAGCAAATACGTTAAATGTGGACGTTGAATCAGATTGCCGAGTTGTATTTAATGAGATTACAAAAGATGCAATAAAAGAATCATTTAAATATCCTCGTGCAATTAATATGGATTTAGTAGATGCACAACAGGCAAGGCGTATACTCGATCGTCTTGTTGGTTACAATATTAGTCCTTTATTATGGAAGAAAGTAAAAAAAGGATTAAGTGCAGGACGCGTACAATCTGTAGCAGTTCGTTTAATCATCGAACGTGAAAAAGAAATTCAAAGTTTTGAACCTGAAGAATTCTGGACAATTAAAACAGAATTTGTGAAAGGGAAAGACACATTTGAAGCAAGCTTTTACGGTGTAGATGGTGAAAAAGTTCAATTAACGAACGAAGCACAAGTGAACGAAATAATCGAAAAGATGAAAGACAATGCGTTTTCGGTTGAAAATGTAACGCGAAAAGAGCGAAAGCGTAACCCTGCATTACCGTTTACAACATCTTCCTTGCAACAAGAGGCAGCGCGTAAGTTAAATATGCGAGCAAAGAAAACAATGATGCTTGCACAGCAGCTGTATGAAGGGATAGATCTTGGAAAACAAGGGACTGTAGGTCTTATTACGTATATGAGAACTGATTCAACACGTATCTCAGAAACAGCTCAAACAGAGGCTCGTGATTACATTACTGAGGCGTTTGGTGCGGAATACATAGGAACAGAGAAGAGGAAAGAAACGAAAAAGTCGAAAGCACAAGATGCGCATGAGGCGATTCGTCCTACTTCGGTAATGAGAAAGCCAGAGGAACTAAAAAGTTTCTTAAGTCGTGATCAACTCCGTTTGTATAAACTGATTTGGGAGCGATTTGTTGCAAGTCAAATGGCATCTGCTATAATGGATACTGTTACAGCGAAACTCATTAATAACAATGTTCAGTTCCGTGCAAGTGGATCAGTTGTAAAGTTCCCAGGATTTATGAAAGTGTACGTAGAGTCGAAAGATGATGGTGCGGAAGAAAAGGATAAGATGTTGCCACCGTTAGAAGTAGGTGAAACTGTATTTTCAAAAGATATAGAACCAAAGCAACATTACACACAGCCTCCGCCGCGTTACACAGAGGCTCGTCTAGTAAGAACACTTGAAGAGCTTGGAATTGGGAGACCGTCTACTTATGTACCGACACTTGAAACAATCCAAAAACGAGGATACGTTGCTTTAGATAATAAACGCTTCGTTCCGACTGAGCTTGGTGGAATAGTAATCGAACTTATTTTAGAGTTTTTCCCAGAAATTATTAACATTGAATTTACTGCCAATATGGAGCAAAGCCTTGATGAAGTAGAAGAAGGAAATGCAAATTGGGTGAAAATTGTTGATGATTTCTACGTAGGATTTGAACCGCGCTTAGAAAAAGCGGAAAAAGAAATGCGTGAAGTGGAAATTAAAGATGAACCAGCTGGGGAAGACTGTGAATTATGTAGTCACCCGATGGTCTTTAAAATGGGTAAATATGGGAAGTTTATGGCTTGTTCAAATTTCCCGGAATGTCGTAATACAAAACCGATTGTAAAAGAAATCGGTGTTACTTGTCCGAAGTGTGATAAAGGGCAAATTATTGAACGCCGTAGTAATAAAAAGAAACGCCTTTTCTACGGATGCGGTACGTATCCAGAATGTGACTTTGTATCTTGGGATAAGCCGATTGGTCGTAAATGTCCGAAGTGTGAAGGTATGCTCGTAGAGAAAAAGTTAAAAAAAGGCGTGCAAGTACAATGTATTTCGTGTGATTATGAAGAAGAACAACAAATGTGAGCGTAACTGCTCACATTTTTTTCGGGAAGAAAAGGAAAGGTGATATATATGACAACACAAGTAGTAAACGTCATTGGCGCAGGTCTTGCAGGAAGCGAAGCAGCTTACCAAATTGCAAAGCGTGGTGTCCAAGTAAAATTATATGAAATGAGACCAGTAAGGCAAACACCAGCTCATCATACAGATAAATTTGCTGAATTAGTATGTAGTAACTCACTTCGCGCAAACACATTGACAAATGCTGTTGGTGTTATTAAAGAAGAAATGCGTCTAATGGATTCTGTCATTATTCGTGCAGCTGATGAGTGCTCTGTACCAGCAGGAGGTGCTTTAGCTGTAGACCGTCATGAATTCGCGGCGAAAGTGACTGAATATGTGAAAAATCATCCGAACGTAACTGTAATGAATGAGGAAATCACTGAAATTCCAGAGGGACCAACTGTTATCGCGACAGGTCCACTTACGTCTCCGGATCTTTCTGCACAATTAAAAAAACTAACAGGTGAAGATTATTTTTATTTCTATGATGCTGCAGCGCCAATCGTTGAGAAAGACAGCATTGACATGAATAAAGTATATTTAAAATCCCGTTATGATAAAGGTGAAGCGGCATATTTAAACTGTCCAATGACAGAAGAAGAGTTTGATCGTTTTTATGAGGCTTTAATTGCTGCTGAGACAGTGCCTTTAAAAGAATTTGAAAAAGAAATTTTCTTTGAAGGTTGTATGCCAGTAGAAGTTATGGCAAGTAGAGGAAGACAGACGTTAGTATTTGGACCGATGAAGCCTGTTGGGTTAGAAGATCCGAAAACAGGGAAAACACCGTATGCGGTTGTTCAATTACGTCAAGATGATGCAGCAGGAACATTATATAATATTGTAGGCTTCCAAACACATTTAAAGTGGGGGCCACAAAAAGAAGTGTTACAGCTAATTCCAGGACTAGAAAACGCAGAGATTGTACGTTATGGTGTAATGCATCGTAATACGTTTATTAATTCGCCTAATTTACTTCGTCCAACATATCAATATAAACAACGTGATGATTTATTCTTCGCTGGTCAAATGACTGGTGTAGAGGGTTATGTTGAATCAGCAGCATCAGGATTATTAGCGGGTATTAACGCTGCTCGACTTGTAAAAGGTGAAGAGCCAGTTGTATTACCACCTGTAACTGCAATGGGAAGTATGGCAAATTATATTACTGCGACAAATGCGAAAAACTTCCAGCCAATGAATGCAAACTTCGGTTTATTTACACCGTTAGAGAAGAAAATTAAAAAGAAACAAGAGCGAAATGAAGCATATGCTACACGCGCTTTGGAAACAATTCAAAATTTTGTAAATATTTAATTAAATTTCTTGCAAAGGCTACTAAGTTGTGATACGATTTAGTAGCCTTTATTGAGGTGAATTATATGGATGTGAATGTGAAGAAATTGTTACAATTATTCGTTGGATATTTACAAATTGAAAGAAATTATTCAAAATATACAATTGCAAGTTATCAAAATGATTTAGAACATTTTGTGCAATTTATGGAGCGAGAAGGCATATCCTCTTTTTTAGATGTTACATACGCGGATGTTCGTTTATACTTGACGACGTTGCACGATCAGAAGTTAGCCCGTAAATCTGTCGCAAGGAAAGTATCAAGCTTACGAAGTTTATATCGTTTTTTGATGCGTGAAGGTTATCAAAAAGATAATCCGTTTGCACTTGCGTCACTTCCCAAGAAAGAATTGTCAATCCCAAAGTTTTTATATGCTGAAGAGTTAGAGGAATTGTTTGAAGTTTCTGATACAGGGGCACCATTAGGTCAAAGGAATCAAGCTTTATTAGAGTTGATGTATGCAACTGGGATTCGTGTAAGCGAATGCGTTAATTTGCAACTTACCGACATTGACTTTGCAGTGGGAACAATTTTAGTGATGGGAAAAGGGAAAAAACAAAGATATATTCCGTTCGGAAGCTATGCACAAGATGCTTTAATTACTTATATAGAGAACGGGAGAAAACAGTTAGCTCAAAAGACTGAAGAACAATCTCATATGGTATTTTTAAATGCGAAAGGTAAGCCGTTAACAGATCAGGGTGTACGTTATGTTTTGAACGAACTCATTAAGAAAGCTTCACTTACAATGCGGATAAGTCCCCATATGTTAAGGCATACATTTGCTACACATATGTTGGATGAAGGAGCGGATTTACGTACTGTGCAGGAGCTATTAGGTCATGAGAATTTGTCAACCACACAAATTTATACGCATGTCTCTAAAGAAAGATTGCGTTCTGTGTACATGAAGCATCACCCGCGGGCATAAATTGCTTTTAAGGCTATAAAAACATATAAAGGAGTTTTTTCTATGGGAAATTTCCACGCTACAACGATATTTGCAGTTCATCATAATGGAGAATGTGCAATGGCTGGAGATGGTCAGGTAACGATGGGAAATGCTGTTGTAATGAAACATACAGCTCGCAAAGTTCGCAAACTTTTCCAAGGGAAAGTTTTAGCTGGTTTTGCAGGATCAGTTGCTGATGCATTTACTCTTTTTGAAATGTTTGAAGGAAAATTAGAAGAGTATAATGGCAACTTGCAGCGCGCTGCAGTTGAGATGGCGAAACAATGGCGTGGTGATAAAATGCTACGTCAGCTAGAAGCAATGCTCATTGTCATGGATAAAACAACGATGCTCCTTGTTTCAGGTACAGGAGAAGTGATTGAACCAGATGATGGTATTTTAGCAATTGGTTCAGGCGGACATTATGCACTTGCTGCTGGTCGTGCTTTAAAGCAACATGCAAGTGAACATTTAACAGCGAAACAAATTGCGAAGGCCAGTTTAGAAATTGCAGGCGATATTTGTGTTTATACGAACCACAACATAATTGTTGAAGAATTGTAGAATCGTAAGGGAGGCATTTTATATGCATTTACATTTTACTCCGCGTCAAATTGTGGAAAAATTAGATCAATACATCATCGGTCAAAAAGATGCAAAGAAAGCGGTTGCTGTAGCTCTACGAAATCGATACCGTCGCAGTAAATTAGTTGAAAATTTACGTGATGAAATTGCACCTAAAAACATTTTAATGATTGGACCGACAGGTGTTGGTAAAACAGAGGTAGCACGGCGAATGGCGAAACTCGTTGGAGCACCTTTTATTAAGGTTGAAGCGACGAAATTTACAGAAGTTGGATATGTGGGTCGAGATGTAGAGTCGATGGTCCGTGACCTTGTTGAAACGTCTGTTCGCATTGTGAAAGAGGAAATGGTAGTTAAAGTTCAAGATAAAGCAGAAGAGCAAGCGAATCAACGTCTTGTTGAAATTTTAGTGCCGAGTCCGGAGAAGCAATCTGGATTTAAAAATCCATTAGAAATGCTTTTTGGTGGTAATCAAAATTCAAACCAAACATCTGATGCACAGGAAGATGATGAAATCGAAAAGAAACGTCAAGATGTGGAAAGAAAGCTTGCGGCAGGCCTTCTTGAAGATGAAGTGATATCAATCGAAGTGACGGAACAACAGTCTTCTATGTTTGATATGTTGCAAGGAACTGGCATGGAACAAATGGGAATGAATTTCCAAGATGCACTAGGAAGTATCATGCCGAAAAAAACGAAAAAACGTAAACTTTCTGTAAAAGAAGCAAGAAAACTCTTGACAAATGAAGAGGCACAGCGCTTAATTGATATGGATGAAGTTACACAAGAGGCTGTTTATCGTGCTGAACAGCTCGGGATTATTTTTATCGATGAAATTGACAAAATTGCTGGTAAGCAGTCGAATAGCGTAGATGTATCGCGTGAAGGTGTGCAACGTGACATTTTACCGATTGTAGAAGGATCGAATGTAGCAACGAAATACGGATCAGTAAAAACCGATTATATTTTATTTGTTGCAGCTGGAGCGTTCCATATGTCTAAACCGTCGGATTTAATTCCGGAATTGCAAGGGAGATTTCCGATTCGAGTAGAATTAACAAAATTATCGGCGGATGATTTTGTTAAAATATTAATCGAGCCTGACAATGCGCTAATTAAACAGTACACGGCGTTATTAGCGACTGAAGGTATAGAAATTGAATTTTCAGACGAAGCTATTCGTAAGATTGCTGAGATTGCTTATCAAGTTAATCAGGATACAGATAATATTGGAGCGAGAAGACTTCATACTGTTATGGAGAAGCTCCTTGAAGATTTATCGTTTGAGGCATCTGAAATTACGTTAGAGAAAATAACGATAACACCTCAATATGTTGAGGAAAAATTAGCGACAATAGCTAAAAATAAAGATGTGAGCCAGTTTATTTTGTAATAGTGTCATCAGGTGACTCGCCCTAGTTTCCAAGTGATGAAAAAATATGTAAGTAACATGTAGGAGGAAATTTTGAAATGGAATTATTAGCAAAAACGAGAAAATTAAATGCGTTATTACAGAGCGCAGCAGGAAAGCCTGTAAACTTTAGAGAGATGTCTGACACAATGTGTGAAGTAATTGAAGCGAACGTGTTCGTTGTAAGTCGTCGCGGTAAATTATTAGGATATGCGATTCACCAACAAATCGAAAACGAACGTATGAAGCACATGCTTGCAGAGCGTCAATTCCCAGAAGAGTATACGCAAAGTTTATTCAATGTTACAGAAACATCTTCAAATTTAGGTGTGGATAGTGACTACACAGCATTCCCAGTAGAAAATAGAGAATTATTCGGTCAAGGTTTAACTACAATCGTACCAATCGTTGGTGGCGGTGAGCGTCTAGGTACACTAGTATTAGCTCGTCTTGGTCAAGAGTTCTTAGACGATGATTTAATTCTTGCTGAATACAGCTCAACTGTTGTAGGTATGGAAATCTTACGTGAAAAAGCAGAAGAAATCGAAGAGGAAGCACGTAGTAAAGCTGTTGTTCAAATGGCGATTAGCTCATTATCTTACAGTGAGTTAGAAGCAATCGAGCATATCTTCGAAGAATTAAATGGAACAGAAGGTTTACTTGTTGCAAGTAAAATTGCTGATCGCGTAGGAATTACTCGTTCGGTAATCGTAAATGCACTACGTAAATTAGAAAGTGCTGGTGTTATTGAGTCTCGCTCTTTAGGTATGAAAGGAACATACATTAAAGTGCTAAACGACAAGTTTCTACAGGAACTTGCTAAATTAAAAACAAACTAATTTATAAAAAAACTCTCCTCGCTTGAGGAGAGTTTTTTGTTTTTTTAAGTGAATGATTTTGCTTACGTAAGGCGTCATGACAACATTCATTAGAAAACTATTAATTAACCTTCAATTCCTTGCTTAAAGGAATTGAAGGTTGGTAATACTAGGATTTGAGCGTGAAAAAAAGAAAGTTTTACATTGTTCGCATTTTCGACTTGATTGTAATATTTCAGTATGATATAGTAAGCAGTGGTGTCAGTACAAAGTACACACGTTTACTGATTTAAGTGTTGGTGCTACGTTCGTAGTTTCGCTTAGAGATGAAGTAAACGGAGGATATCAAAAAAACCATTTAGGAGGAACTAAATTATGTCAGTAATTTCTATGAAACAATTGCTTGAAGCTGGTGTTCATTTCGGACATCAAACTCGTCGTTGGAACCCAAAAATGAAGCGTTACATCTTCACAGAGCGTAACGGTATCTACATCATCGACTTACAAAAAACTGTGAAAAAAGTTGAGGAAGCTTACAGAACGATGCGTGACATCGCTGCTGAAGGTGGAGACATTTTATTCGTAGGTACTAAAAAACAAGCACAAGAAGCTATTAAAGAAGAAGCAACTCGTGCTGGTATGTACTTCGTTAACCAACGTTGGTTAGGTGGAACTTTAACAAACTTCCAAACAATCCAAAAGCGTATCAAGCGTCTTAAAGATATCGAAAGAATGCAAGAAGATGGTACTTTCGAAGTACTTCCTAAGAAAGAAGTTGTTCAACTTAAAAAAGAGTTAGAGCGTCTTGAGAAATTCTTAGGCGGTATTAAAGATATGAAAGGTCTTCCAAGTGCATTATTCATAGTAGACCCTCGTAAAGAGCGTATTGCAGTTGCTGAAGCACGCAAATTACACATTCCAATCATCGGTATCGTTGATACAAACTGTGATCCGGACGAAATCGATCACGTTATTCCAGCAAACGATGATGCAATTCGTGCTGTAAAACTTCTTACATCTAAAATGGCAGACGCGATCCTTGAAACAAAACAAGGTGAAGAAACTGTTACTGCGTAACAAATTTGGAAAGGTGATAAGGGGTTCGGCCTTTTATCACCTTTTTTAAGGTATAAACACCTTTATAAAAGGTATAAATACATATTTTAGGAGGATGAAAAATATGGCAATCACTGCACAAATGGTAAAAGAACTTCGCGAAAAAACTGGCGCAGGTATGATGGACTGCAAAAAAGCTTTAACAGAAACTAACGGCGACATGGAGAAAGCAATTGACTTCTTACGTGAAAAAGGTATTGCGAAAGCTGCTAAAAAAGCAGACCGCATCGCTGCTGAAGGTTTAACTTTCATCGAAACAAACGGTAACGAAGGTTTAATCTTAGAATTAAACTCTGAGACTGATTTCGTTGCGAAAAACGAAGGTTTCCAAGCGTTAATTAAAGAATTAGCTGCTCACTTATTAGCTAACAAACCTGCTAACGTTGAAGAAGCTATGGCTCAAACAATCGAAGGCGGCAAAACAGTAGAAGAGCACATCAACGAAGCAATCGCTAAAATTGGTGAAAAACTTACACTTCGTCGTTTCGAAATCGTATCAAAAACTGATGCTGATGCATTCGGCGCTTACCTACACATGGGTGGACGTATTGGTGTATTAACAGTTC
Organism: Bacillus sp. P4_E1; assembly: GCF_056401715.1. Classification (NCBI taxonomy): domain Bacteria; kingdom Bacillati; phylum Bacillota; class Bacilli; order Caryophanales; family Bacillaceae; genus Bacillus; species Bacillus sp. P4_E1. Next base: position 26,562 of record NZ_JBFUIV010000022.1, on the reverse strand, counting down.
TTGAAGGTTCTACTGACGAAGCAGCTGCTAAAGATGTAGCAATGCACATCGCAGCAGTTAACCCTAAATACATCGACCGCGATGCTGTAACAGCTGAAGAAGTTGAGCATGAGCGTCAAGTATTAACACAACAAGCTTTAAACGAAGGCAAGCCTGAAAAAATCGTTGCGAAAATGGTAGAAGGCCGTCTTGGCAAATTCTTTGAAGAGATTTGCTTACTTGACCAAACATTCGTTAAGAATCCTGACATGAAAGTTCGTCAATTCGTTGAGTCTAAAGGCGGAACATTAAAAGGATTCGTTCGCTACGCTGTTGGTGAAGGTATCGAAAAACGCGAAGACAACTTTGCTGAAGAAGTAATGAACCAAGTAAAAGGTAACAACTAATACAGATTAGGGAACACATTGTGTTCCCTTTTTTAAAATAAAGATGTAAGCAATTGGAGGTTCATTATGAGTAAACCGAAATATAATCGTGTCGTTTTAAAGCTGAGTGGAGAAGCTTTAGCTGGCGAGCAAGGATTTGGAATTAACCCAGCTGTTATTAAGTCAGTTGCGGAACAAGTGAAAGAAATTGCAGAACTTGATGTAGAGGTTGCTGTTGTTGTTGGTGGCGGTAACATTTGGCGTGGGAAAATTGGAAGTGAAATGGGCATGGATCGTGCAGGAGCAGATTACATGGGCATGTTAGCAACAGTTATGAATTCATTAGCTCTTCAAGATAGCTTAGAGAATATTGGAATTCAAACTCGCGTACAAACTTCAATTGAGATGCGTCAAGTGGCAGAGCCTTACATTCGTCGTAAAGCAATTCGTCACTTAGAGAAAAAACGTGTTGTTATCTTTGCTGCAGGTACAGGTAACCCATACTTCTCTACAGATACAACAGCAGCATTACGTGCAGCTGAAATCGAAGCGGACGTTATTTTAATGGCGAAAAATAATGTGGATGGCGTATATAGTGCAGATCCATCTATTGACCCAACAGCTACGAAATACGAAACACTTACTTACTTAGATGTATTAAAAGCAGGTTTAGGTGTAATGGATTCTACAGCTTCTTCTTTATGTATGGATAATGATATTTCATTAATTGTATTCTCGGTTATGGAAAAAGGTAACATTAAACGTGCCGTTTTAGGCGAAAATATTGGAACAGTTGTAAGGGGGAAATAAATTATGGGACAACAAGTATTGAAGTCTTCAAATGAAAAAATGGAAAAAGCAGTTGCTGCTTATTCTCGTGAATTAGCAACAGTTCGCGCTGGTCGTGCAAGCTCGTCTGTATTAGATAAGGTACAAGTTGATTACTATGGTGCACCAACACCAGTTGTGCAATTAGCGAACATTACAGTTCCAGAAGCACGTTTGCTTGTAATTCAACCTTATGATAAAACTTCTATCGGTGATATTGAAAAAGCAATTTTAAAAGCAGATTTAGGCTTAAACCCTTCTAATGATGGAACTGTAATTCGTATTGCATTTCCTGCATTAACAGAAGAGCGTCGTCGCGATCTTGTAAAAGTTGTGAAGAAATATGCTGAGGAAGCAAAAGTTGCTGTTCGTAACGTACGTCGTGACAGTAATGATGACCTTAAGAAGCTTGAAAAAGCTGGCGACATTACAGAAGATGATTTAAGAGGATATACTGAAGATATCCAAAAAGAAACAGATAAATATATTGCAAAAGTTGACGAAATCGCAAAAAACAAAGAAAAAGAAATTATGGAAGTGTAATAGCGATAATTTCGCAAATATGACCCTCTTCTTAAGGGGGTCTTTTTACACTTTTAGGCATACGTCTGCTTGTTGGAGGGTATGAATGATGTTTAAAAAGTTTCCTTTTTTTAAAAGTAAAAAGGTCACATCGTTTGATCATCTCATTGAAAAAGTGAAAAAAGGATATATCCCAGAACATATTGCTATTATTATGGATGGTAATGGAAGATGGGCAAAGAGAAGAGCCATGCCTCGCATTGCTGGTCATCATGAAGGTATGCAAGTTGTGAAGAAAATCACAAAATTTGCAAGTAAGCTTGATGTGAAAGTATTAACTCTTTATGCTTTTTCGACTGAGAACTGGAAAAGACCGAAAAAAGAAGTTGATTATTTGATGAAGCTTCCAGAAGAATTTTTAGGTGCATTTTTACCAGAGTTGATTGAAGAAAACGTACAAGTCCGAGTAATAGGGCAAAAAGATCGTCTTCCTACGCATACGCGCAGAGCGATGGAAAAAGCCATGGAAGATACGAAAGAGAATACGGGATTAATTCTTAATTTCGCGTTAAACTATGGAAGTCGAGATGAAATCGTTTCTGCTGTGCAACATATGATGAAAGATAGTGAGGAAGGAAAAATTCGTTCGGAAGAAATAAGTGAAGAAAAGATTTCTTCTTACTTAATGACGAGTTCTTTACCTGATCCAGAGTTGTTAATCCGTACAAGCGGAGAGCTACGTATTAGTAATTTCATGTTATGGCAAATTGCTTATTCGGAATTTTGGTTTACAGATGTGTATTGGCCAGATTTTACCGAGGAACATTTGCTGAATGCGATTACAGACTTTCAACATAGAGGGCGCAGATTCGGAGGCGTGTAGAAAGAGAGGGTTTGGTAGTGAAACAGAGAATTATTACTGGAGTGATTGCTGCCGCGCTATTCATTCCCATCGTAATTTACGGTGGCGTGCCTTTTACAGTTTTAGTGTATGCACTTGCTTCTATAGGTTTATATGAATTAATTCGTATGAACAAGCTTACGCTTATTTCGGTACCAACAGTTTTAGCTGCAGTATTATTGTGGATTATTTTAATTCCGAGTAGTGCATCAGAACTGTTTACGTGGATTGGGTTAGGTAAATTAGAAATCACATTTGTGATTGTTTTATTACTTTTATCATATACAGTCCTTTCTAAGAATACATTTACTTTTGACAATGCTTCATTTTTACTTATGGCAACGACATATGTTGGAATGGGATTCTTATATTTAAATGAAACGAGAATATTAGGAATCAAATATGTGTTCTGTGCACTATTTGTCATATGGGCAACTGATTCAGGTGCATATTTCATAGGGAAAGCATTTGGAAAAAGAAAATTATGGCCAGAAATTAGTCCGAATAAAACGATTGAAGGTTCATTAGGCGGTATTGTTTGTGGAATTGTTGTTGCACTTGTTTACAATATGTTCTTCCCAGTTGAAGCGAATGTAGGAGTTTTAATCGTTCTGACGATTATCATTTCTATTTTTGGACAAATTGGTGATTTAGTGCAATCTGCATTTAAACGCCATTATGGTGTAAAGGATTCAGGTACAATTTTACCTGGACATGGTGGTATTTTAGATCGAACAGATAGTTGGTTATTTGTGTTACCAATTCTATACTTCTTATTACAATACAATTAATAAATGAACGAGGGGTTGGAGTCATGAAAAACATTAGTTTACTAGGTGCAAGCGGATCAATCGGTACACAAACATTAGATGTGTTACGCTCGCACCCAGACCAATTCCGTCTCGTTGCTTTTTCTGTAGGGAAAAATGTTGATTATGCAGTAAAGGTAATTCAAGAATTTTCCCCGCAAATTGTCTCTGTGCAAAGAGAGGAAGATGTTTTAAAATTACAAGCTGTTTCTGGTAATACAAAAGTAGTATATGGTAGCGAAGGCTTATTAGAAGTAGCGCTGCACCCAGATACAGAAATTGTAGTGAATGCTGTTGTAGGTAGCGTAGGGTTGTTACCGACACTCCGCGCAATTGAGGCGAAAAAAACAATTGGAATTGCAAATAAAGAAACGTTAGTAACTGCAGGGCATCTTGTAATGGAAGCAGCACGAAAACATAATGTATCGTTACTTCCAGTAGACAGTGAACATTCAGCTATTTTTCAATGCTTGAATGGTGAAAATGAAAAAAGAATCTCTCGCTTAATTATAACTGCTTCAGGCGGAAGTTTTCGTGATAAAACGAGAGATGAATTGCATCAAGTGACCGTAGAAGATGCACTTCGTCATCCAAACTGGTCAATGGGTTCGAAAATTACAATTGATTCTGCTACAATGATGAATAAGGGGCTAGAAGTAATTGAAGCACACTGGCTTTTTGGTATCCCTTATGAGCAAATCGATGTTGTTCTACATAAAGAAAGTATTATTCATTCTATGGTTGAATTTGAAGATCGTAGTGTAATGGCACAGCTTGGCTCACCTGATATGCGAGTACCGATTCAATACGCGCTTACATATCCTGATAGATTGCCTCTTTCAGACACGAAACAGTTAAATTTATGGGAAATGGGAACATTGCATTTTGAGAAAATGAATCAAGAGCGTTTCCGTTGTCTACGTTTTGCGTATGAAGCTGGAAAGACAGGTGGAAGTATGCCGGCTGTAATGAACGCGGCAAATGAAGTAGCTGTTGAAGCTTTTTTACAAAAGAGAATTGGTTTCTTAACAGTGGAAGACCTCATTGAAAAAGCAATGCACCATCACACTGTCATTGCACGTCCGAGCTTAGAGGAAATTCAGGAAATTGACGCAGCCACAAGACGGTTTGTGATGGAACAAATTTAGCAAAGGTGGTTATGGAATTGAATACAGCGATTGCCTTTATATTAATTTTCGGTGCACTCGTATTTTTCCATGAGCTAGGGCATCTATATTTCGCAAAAAGAGCAGGTATTTTGTGCCGCGAGTTTGCGATTGGTTTTGGTCCGAAAATATTCTCATTTGAAAAGAATGAAACGGTGTATACGATTCGATTACTGCCCCTTGGTGGCTATGTAAGAATGGCTGGCGAGGATGCGGACACAGTTGAGTTAAAACCTGGAAAAAAGGTTGGACTTGTATTAAATGAAAAAGACGAAGTTGTGAAATTAGTTTTTGACGGACATGAAAAATATCCAAATGTTCGTGTCATTGAAGTCGAACAAGCTGATTTAGAGCATAATCTTACAATTTTGGGTTATGAAGAGTACGAGGAAGAGCTGCAAACATTCCGAGTAAATGAAAAAGCTCGTATCATTTCTGCGGGAGAAGAAATTCAAATCGCTCCGTACAATAGACAATTTGGCTCTAAAAAATTGGGCCAACGTGCTCTAACAATCTTTGCAGGTCCTGCAATGAACTTTATTCTAGCATTTGTTATTTTTGTGATTCTTGGATTTGTACAAGGAGTTCCTGTTGACAAACCAATGGTCGGAAAAGTAATGGAGAATAGTGCTGCAGAACAAGCTGGATTAAAAGAAAACGATACAATTCAAGCAATCAATGGGAAAAACACTAGTACATGGAAAGATGTTGTAACGATTGTACGTGAAAACCCAAATAAAGAAATTACGTTACATGTAAAGCGTGATAGTGAGCAATTTAATGTGAAAGTAACACCAACGCTTGATAAAGAAGGAAAAGACGAAGTTGGTAGAATTGGTGTTTATTCTCCTGTAGAGAAAACAGTGATGGGTTCTATTAAATCAGGGTTTGAACAAACATACGAATGGACGAAACTAATTTTTGATTCTCTTGTGAAATTAGTAACGGGTCAATTTTCTATTAATGAGTTGTCAGGTCCAGTAGGAATTTATAATCTAACAGATCAAGTTGTAGATTATGGATTTACGCGTGTACTAAGTTTAGCGGCAGTTTTAAGTATTAACCTTGGTTTATTTAATTTATTACCAGTCCCAGCTTTAGACGGTGGACGTTTGTTCTTCTTCTTAATTGAAGCATTACGAGGAAAACCAATTGATCGTCAAAAAGAAGGAATGGTTCACTTTATTGGGTTTGCATTATTAATGTTGCTTATGTTAGTTGTAACATGGAATGACATCCGTAAGTTTTTCTTGTAAAATAAGAAGAAGTTTATAATGAAATAGAGCTCATAGAATAAAATCCCTCACCTAACTCGAGGTGAGGGATTTTATTGCGTGTAAGAGTAAAATGAAGAGGTGCGAATAAATGAAACAAAGTATGGTATTCAGTCCTACATTACGTGAAGTTCCAGCAGATGCTGAAATTAAGAGTCATCAATTATTACTTCGCGCAGGGTTTATGCGTCAAAATGCTTCTGGTATTTATAGTTTTCTACCATTTGGTTTAAAAGTGTTACACAAAGTAGAACGTATTGTTCGTGAAGAAATGGAGCGCGCAGGGGCAGTAGAACTATTAATGCCAGCTATGCAAGCTTCTGAATTATGGCAAGAATCAGGTCGTTGGTATTCTTACGGATCAGAATTAATGCGTATGAAAGATCGTAATGCTCGCGAGTTTGCGCTAGGGGCAACTCATGAGGAAGTAATTACAGATCTTGTACGTGATGAAATTAAATCATACAAAAAACTACCATTAACATTATATCAAATTCAAACAAAATTCCGTGATGAGCAAAGACCACGTTTCGGTTTATTACGCGGAAGAGAATTTTTAATGAAAGATGCGTATTCTTTCCATGCAACACAAGAAAGTTTGGATGAAGTATATAGCGGTTTATACAAAGCGTATTCTAATATCTTTGCTCGTTGTGGTTTGAATTTCCGTGCAGTTATCGCTGATTCTGGAGCAATGGGTGGAAAAGATACACACGAATTTATGGTGTTATCTGATGTAGGTGAAGATACAATTGCGTATTCTGATACATCTGATTATGCGGCAAATATTGAAATGGCTCCTGTTGTTGCTACGTATACGAAGAGCGATGAAGCCGAAAAAGCACTTGAAAAAGTAGCAACTCCAGATCAAAAAGCTATTGAAGAAGTATCTGCATTCTTAAATATCGCAGCGGAAAAATGCATTAAATCTATGGTGTTTAAAGTAGATGCGAAATTAGTAGTAGTACTTGTTCGTGGCGATCATGAAGTCAATGATGTAAAAGTGAAGAATGTATACGGAGCTTCAGTCGTTGAGCTTGCTTCACATGAAGAAATAAAAGAGTTATTAAACTGTGAAGTAGGTTCTTTAGGACCGATTGGTGTTACAGGGGATATCGAAATTATCGCTGACCATGCTGTAGCATCAATTGTCAACGGATGTTCAGGAGCGAACGAAGAAGGGTTCCATTATGTAAATGTAAATCCAGAACGTGACTTTAAAGTAAGTCAATATACAGATTTACGCTTCATCCAAGAAGGAGACCAATCTCCAGATGGAAATGGAACAATTCTTTTCGCACGTGGAATTGAAGTTGGTCATGTATTCAAATTAGGAACTCGTTATAGTGAAGCAATGAACGCAACGTTCCTAGATGAAAACGGAAAAACAAAACCACTTATTATGGGTTGTTACGGTATCGGTGTATCTCGTACAGTGGCAGCAATCGCAGAGCAGTTTAATGATGAGAATGGTTTAGTTTGGCCAAAATCTGTTGCACCGTTCCATGTGCATGTAATTCCAGTAAATATGAAATCTGATGCACAACGTGAAATGGGTGAAAATATCTATAACTCATTACAAGAGCAAGGATACGAAGTATTACTAGATGATCGTGCAGAACGTGCAGGTGTTAAATTTGCAGATGCAGATTTATTCGGCCTTCCAGTTCGTGTTACAGTTGGTAAAAAAGCAGATGAAGGTATTGTAGAAGTGAAAGTACGTGCTACAGGCGAGTCTGAAGAAGTGAAAGTAGAAGAACTTCAAACATATATTGCTAATATTTTAAAATAAGAAGAGGTACCTCGTAATGAGGTACCTTCTCTTTCTTTGTAAACGTATTTTGTAAAAGAAGAAGGAAGAAATCTTTCTTTGTAGTACGTTTCAATTTATAATAGCAAATGGAAGGAGAGTGCTTATGTCATTAACAAATGAACAACAAGAGCGATTTCAAATTTTGCTCCAACAGTTGCAAATACCAGAAGACCTTATAAATCAATATTTACATGGCGGTGGTATTGAAAAGCTAGTTATTGATAAAGCGAATAAAAGTTGGCATTTTGACTTACAAGTGCCACGTATTTTGCCGACAGAATTATATGAGTTGCTAGAAACAAAGCTTAAGCAATCATTTTCTCATATTGCAAGAACAACATTTGCATTAGAAGCAGAGAATAAACAATTTACAGAAGAAGAAGTGAAGGCATATTGGCCGCTTTGTACAGAACGAATTACATTTTCACCTATGTTCGCGTACTTAAAGAAGCAACTTCCGCAGGTCAATGGCGTGAAGTTGCTATTAAATGTGAATAATGAGCTGGAATCTACTACTTTAAAGAAAAACGTTGCGAAACCAGTAGGTGATCAATACGAAGCTTTTGGATTCCCGCGTTTTCAGTTAGACACACATATAAAGCAAAATGCAGAAGAAATGCAAAAGTTTCGTGAGCAAACACAGGAAGAAGATCGTCAACGAGTTATACAGGCTATGGAAGAGATGGCTAAAAGGCAAGCTGAAGAAAGTGATGTTGTTCACGAAGGACCAGTTGTGCTTGGTTATCTTATTAAGCCAGATGAAGAGATTACGCCGCTGCGTGAAATTCAAGATGAAGAAAGAAGAAAAACCGTTCAAGGGTATGTTTTCCATGTAGAGACGAAAGAACTTCGTAGTGGACGTACATTATTAACTTTAAAGATAACTGACTATACGGACTCTATTATGATTAAGATGTTCTCACGTGATAAAGAAGATATCCCGATGTTACAATCCTTGAAAAAAGGAACTTGGGTAAAAGCGCGTGGTTCAGTTCAAAATGATACATTCGTGCGTGATTTAGTTATGATCGCAAATGATATAAATGAAATAACGGGACCTTCTCGTAAAGATAAAGCAAAAGAAGGGGAAAAAAGAGTAGAACTTCATCTTCATACTCCAATGAGTCAAATGGATGCTGTTACTTCTGTTTCTAAGCTCGTTGCCCAAGCTGGAAAATGGGGGCATGAGGCTATTGCAGTTACAGACCATGCTGTTGCACAGTCGTTCCCAGAAGCATATTCTGCTGGTAAAAAGGCTGGAGTTAAAGTTCTATATGGTGTAGAAGCAAATTTAGTTAATGATGGTGTGCCGATAGCATATAACGAAGCACATCGTCTACTTGCAGAAGAAACATATGTTGTCTTTGACGTTGAGACAACAGGGTTATCTGCTGTATATGATACAGTCATTGAGTTAGCTGCTGTAAAGGTAAAAGGTGGAGAAATTATTGATCGCTTTGAATCTTTCGCAAATCCTCATCAACCATTATCGGCGACGATTATTGAATTAACAGGTATTACAGATGATATGTTAACTGATGCACCAGAAGTGGACGAAGTGTTTAAAAAGTTTGAGGAATGGATGGGTGACCATACACTTGTTGCTCATAACGCAAGCTTCGATATGGGCTTTATTAACGTAGGTTTTAAAAAGGCTGGGATAGAAAAAACGAAAAATCCAGTTATTGATACGTTAGAACTTGCACGGTTCTTATTCCCAGAAATGAAAAATCATCGATTAAATACGATGTGTAAAAAGCTTGATATTGAATTAACGCAACATCACCGTGCGATTTATGATACAGAAGCAACGGGATATTTACTTGTGAAGATGTTAAAAGATGTGATTGAAAAGGGATTTGAATATCACGATCAACTAAACGATAGTATGGGACAAGGGGATGCGTATAAACGTGGGCGTCCAAGTCATATGACGTTACTTGCCACATCAGATGTTGGGTTGAAAAACTTATATAAACTTGTTTCATATTCTCACTTGAATTACTTTTATCGTGTACCACGTGTACCACGATCACTATTAAAAAAATATCGCGAAGGCATTTTAGTAGGGACAGCTTGTGACAAAGGTGAAGTGTTTGAAGCTATGATGCAAAAAGCGCCTGAAGAAGTAGAAGAAATTGCACAGTTTTACGATTACATTGAGGTTATGCCTCCAGAAGTGTTACGTCATTTAGTGGAACGTGAACTCGTTCGAGATGAAGGACAGTTAAAAACAATAATTTCTAACTTAGTAAAACTAGGTGAGACGTTAGATAAGCCAGTTGTTGCTACTGGGAATGTGCATTATTTAGATCCAGAGGACGCGATATATCGGAAAATTTTAGTCAGTTCGCAGGGAGGAGCTAATCCGTTAAATCGCCATTCATTACCGCCTGTACATTTCCGTACAACAAATGAAATGCTAGATTGTTTTTCATTCTTAGGTGAAGACAAAGCAAAAGAAATTGTTGTGACAAATACACACAAAATCGCATCATTAATTGGTGATGTTCGTCCAGTAAAAGATGATTTATACACACCGAAAATTGAAGGTGCTGATGATGAAACACGTGATATGAGCTATATAATGGCAAGAAGTATCTATGGAGATGAACTACCGGAAATTGTAGAAGCTCGTTTGGAAAAAGAATTGAAAAGTATTATTGGACATGGATTCGCCGTTATTTATTTAATTTCACATAAGCTTGTGAAAAAATCGTTAGTGGACGGTTATCTAGTAGGTTCGCGTGGATCGGTAGGTTCATCATTTGTTGCAACGATGATGGAAATTACAGAAGTAAACCCATTACCACCGCACTATGTATGTCCAAAGTGTAAACAATCAGAGTTCTTTAATGACGGTTCTGTAGGTTCTGGTTTTGATTTACCAGATAAAGAATGCCCAACATGTAATGTTCCATATGTGAAAGATGGCCATGACATTCCTTTCGAAACGTTCCTTGGATTTAAAGGGGATAAGGTACCGGATATCGATTTGAATTTCTCCGGAGAATACCAACCACGCGCCCATAACTATACGAAATTACTGTTCGGTGAAGATTATGTATACCGCGCAGGAACAATTGGTACGGTTGCGGAAAAAACCGCTTATGGGTATGTGAAAGGTTATGCTAATGATCATAACTTAACAATTCGAAATGCAGAGATTGATCGCTTAGTTGCAGGATGTACAGGTGTAAAGCGTACGACCGGACAGCATCCAGGTGGTATTATCGTTGTACCAGATTACATGGATATCTTTGACTTTTCACCAATTCAGTTTCCGGCTGATTCAATAGGTGCTGAGTGGAGAACAACGCACTTTGACTTCCACTCAATTCATGATAATTTATTGAAACTTGATATATTAGGACACGATGATCCGACTGTTATTCGTATGCTTCAAGATTTAAGTGGTATTGACCCGAAAACAATCCCAACGGATGATCCAGAAGTAATGAAAATTTTCTCTGGTCCAGAATCTTTAGGGGTAACGGAAGAACAAATTAACTGTAAAACAGGTACACTTGGTATACCAGAGTTTGGTACGAAATTCGTAAGACAAATGTTAGAAGAAACGAAACCAACGACGTTTTCAGAGCTTGTCCAAATTTCTGGACTGTCCCATGGTACAGATGTATGGTTAGGTAATGCGAATGAATTAATTTATAACGGTACGTGTACACTGAGTGAAGTTATCGGTTGTCGTGATGACATCATGGTATATTTAATTTATCAAGGCTTGGATCCATCATTAGCCTTCAAAATCATGGAGTCGGTGCGTAAAGGTAAAGGTGTACCTGAAGAATGGGAAGAGGAAATGAGAAATAACAATGTACCAGGTTGGTATATTGATTCATGTAAGAAGATTAAGTACATGTTCCCTAAAGCCCATGCGGCTGCTTACGTACTTATGGCTGTACGTATTGCATACTTTAAAGTACATTTCGCACTTTTATTCTATGCGGCATATTTTACAGTTCGTGCAGATGACTTTGATGTAGAGGCGATGGCGAAAGGTTCAGCATCCATACGTGTAAAAATTGATGAGATTGCACAAAAAGGATTGGATGCAGCACCGAAAGAGAAGAGTTTATTAACGGTACTAGAAATGACACTTGAAATGTGTGAGCGTGGTTATTCATTCCAAAAGGTTGATTTATACCGCTCGCATGCAACCGAATTTATAATTGATGGGGATACTTTAATTCCTCCATTTAATGCAGTTCCCGGTCTTGGTACAAACGCAGCTTTCAGTATTGTTGAAGCTCGTAAAAATGGTGATTTCTTATCAAAAGAAGACTTACAGCAGCGCAGTAAGGTTTCTAAAACGATTATTGAGTATTTAGATGGTCAAGGTTGTCTAGGAGATTTACCGGATCAAAACCAATTGTCACTGTTCTAATAGGTAGGAAAAATCTTTGCAAATCAACATTTGCTATGGTATACTATAAACCGAGATAACCATGTCATGTATATTTTGTGAAAAAGAGAGTGGGGAAACCCACTCTTTCGTGTTACTATCTACATTTTGCTTATGTAGATAGTAAAGATATTTCTGTCGTATATACATATTTTGTTACAAGTTTTACTTCTTAAATTTGGTAATACTAAGACAGATATTCCCTGCTTAACGGCAGGGGCTTTTGTTAGCTAACGAGAAAGAATAAGATAGACCGTCTTTATGAACGGGATCTTTTCTTGTAAATGGTACATGGCGGCAGGAAGGAGGCTGTTTATGGATAAGAAAGTCACAGAAATTGTAGAAGCATTTGCGCAGCCAATCGTTGAAGAGTTAAATCTTGAACTTGTAGATGTAGAGTATGTGCAAGAAGGACAAGACTGGTTCTTACGCGTATTCATCGATTCTGAAAAGGGAGTCGAAATTGAAGAATGCGGTGCGGTAAGTGAACGTTTAAGCGAAGCTTTAGATAAAGAGGATCCAATTCCTCATCTTTACTTTTTGGATGTATCATCTCCTGGAGCGGAACGTCCATTAAAGAAAGAGAAAGACTTCCAGCAAGCGGTAGGAAAACAAGTGGCAATTAAAACATATAAGCCGATTGATGGTGAGAAGATGTTTGAAGGAAAGCTACTTTCCTACGACGGTAATACAATTACACTACTATTAACAATTAAAACACGTAAAAAAGAAATCCAAATTCCAATGGATAAAGTTGCAAATGCGCGACTTGCTGTTACGTTTTAGTAAGAAGGGGGATCTTCATGAGCACTGAGTTGTTAGATGCTTTGCTCGTATTAGAGTCAGAAAAAGGTATTAGCAAAGATATTATTATTGATGCGATTGAAGCAGCATTAATCTCTGCTTATAAACGCAATTTTAACCAAGCACAAAACGTTCGTGTGAGCTTTAACCCAGAAGTGGGAACAATTCAAGTTTTAGCACGTAAGGACGTTGTAGATAATGTGTTTGATCCACGTCTTGAAATCTCTGTAGAAGAGGCAAGACAAATTAATCCAAACTACCAAGATGGTGACGTACTAGAAATTGAAGTAACGCCAAAAGATTTTGGTCGTATTGCAGCGCAAACTGCAAAACAAGTTGTAACACAACGAGTTCGTGAGGCGGAACGTGGTGTAATTTATTCAGAATTTAGTGATCGTGAAGAAGACATTATGGTTGGTATTGTACAGCGCCAAGATGCTCGTTTCATCTATGTAAGCTTAGGTAAAGTAGAAGCTTTATTACCTGTAAGTGAGCAAATGCCAAATGAGCAATATAAACCACATGATCGTATTCGCGTATTTATTACAAAAGTAGAAAAGACAACAAAAGGACCACAAATTTACGTATCACGTACACATCCTGGTCTTTTAAAACGTTTATTCGAAATGGAAGTTCCAGAAATTTATGATGGAACTGTAGAAATTCGCTCTGTAGCACGTGAAGCAGGCGACCGTTCTAAAATTTCTGTATATGCAGAGAATATCGATGTTGATCCAGTAGGTTCTTGTGTAGGACCGAAAGGACAACGTGTACAACGCGTTGTAGATGAACTAAAAGGTGAAAAGATTGACATCGTTCGCTGGTCGAATGACCCAGTTGAATATGTTGCAAATGCTTTAAGTCCATCACAGGTTGTTAAAGTACTTGTAGATGAAGCAGAGAAAGCAACAACTGTTGTTGTTCCAGACCACCAGCTTTCATTAGCGATTGGTAAGCGTGGACAAAATGCGCGTCTTGCAGCTAAATTAACAGGCTGGAAAATTGATATTAAAAGTGAGTCTGATGCGAAACAACTTGGTATTGTGACAGAAGAAGATAGCGTAATCGCATTCGGATTCGATTCAGCTGAAGACGAAATCGAATAGAGGTGATGAGTATGAGCAATCGAAAAGTTCCGTTACGAAAATGTATTGCGACGCAAGAGATGAAATCAAAACGAGAGCTAGTTCGCATTGTTCGTTCCAAAGAGGGCGAAGTGTCTATTGATTTATCAGGAAAAAAATCAGGACGAGGTGCATATTTATCAAAAGATAAAGAAAGCATTATTCAAGCCCAAAAGAAAAACATTTTGGAACATCATCTAAAAGCGAAAATCGACAGTTCTCTGTACGAAGAGCTTCTTGAGCTTGTTGAGAAGGAGTCGAAATAAGTGTCTGATTGGAAATCATTTTTAGGACTAGCAAACCGCGCTCGAAAACTTATTTCGGGTGAAGAACTCGTTTTAAAAGAAGTACGAAGTGGCAAAGCAAAGCTAGTATTGCTTTCTGAAGATGCGTCAGCGAACACTACAAAACGTATCATTGATAAAACCACGTACTACAACATACCAATGAGAAAAGTCGAAAATCGACAACAATTAGGGCATGCGATTGGGAGAGACGAGCGAGTCGTTGTAGCTGTTTTAGATGAAGGCTTTGCGAAAAAGCTACGTAGCATGCTCGATACAAATTACCGGGGGTGAAGGTATGAGTAAAATTCGAGTACATGAATATGCAAAAAAAAATAATATCTCAAGTAAAGATCTTATGACAAAACTAAAAGAGATGAATATCGAGGTTTCGAATCATATGACAATGTTAGAAGATGAAGTAGTAAACAAATTAGATAATCAATATAGCGCTGGAGCGGAAAAACCTTCTGTTGCAGATGAGTTTGAAGTAGAAGAGAAAGTTGTTCGCAGTAAAAAGAACAGCAATAAGAATAAGAAAAAAGGCAAAGCAAATGAAGATAAACGTCAAGATAACTTTGCTGGAAGACAACAAACACCGATAGTAGAAACACCAGATAAAATCACTTTCTCTGGAAGCCTTACAGTAGGTGACCTTGCTAAAAAGTTAAGCAAAGAGCCATCTGAAATTATTAAAAAGCTCTTCATGCTAGGAATTATGGCGACAATTAACCAAGACTTAGATAAAGATACAATTGAGTTAATTGCTACTGATTACGGTATTGAAGTAGAAGAAGAAGTAGTTGTAAGTGAAACTGAATTTGAAACATTCATCGATGAGCAAGATGATGAAGAAAACTTAAAAGAACGTCCAGCTGTTGTTACAATTATGGGACACGTTGACCATGGTAAAACAACATTGCTTGACTCTATCCGTAATTCAAAAGTAACTGCTGGCGAAGCTGGTGGAATTACTCAGCATATCGGTGCATACCAAGTTGATGTAAATGATAAGAAAATTACGTTCTTAGATACACCAGGTCACGCGGCATTTACAACAATGCGTGCTCGTGGTGCACAAGTAACAGATATTACAATTCTTGTTGTTGCAGCTGATGACGGTGTTATGCCACAAACAGTTGAAGCGATTAGCCATGCGAAAGCAGCTGGAGTACCAATTATTGTTGCTGTGAATAAAATGGATAAACCAGCGGCAAATCCTGATCGTGTAATGCAAGAATTAACAGAATATGAATTAGTTCCAGAAGCTTGGGGCGGAGACACGATTTTCGTACCAATTTCTGCAATTCAAGGCGAGGGAATTGACAACTTACTAGAAATGATCCTTCTTGTGAGTGAAGTAGAAGAATATAAAGCAAATCCAAATCGCTATGCAGCTGGTACTGTAATTGAAGCACAGCTTGATAAAGGTAAAGGAACTATCGCGACATTACTTGTTCAAAACGGTACACTTCGAGTTGGGGATCCAATTGTTGTTGGAACATCATTCGGTCGTGTTCGTGCAATGGTAAGTGATATTGGTCGTCGTGTAAAAGTTGCTGGTCCATCAACTCCTGTTGAAATTACAGGTTTAAATGAAGTGCCACAAGCGGGAGATCGTTTCATGGCATTCGCTGATGAGAAGAAAGCTCGTCAAATCGGTGAATCACGTGCACAAGAAGCGTTAGTTGCACAACGTGGTGAGAAATCTAAATTCAGCCTGGAAGATTTATTCCAACAAATCCAAGAGGGCGATGTAAAAGAAATTAACTTAATTGTGAAAGCAGACGTACAAGGTTCTGTAGAAGCAATGGCAGCATCACTTCGTAAAATTGATGTTGAAGGCGTAAAAGTAAAAATTATCCATACAGGCGTAGGTGCGATTACAGAATCTGATATTATTTTAGCTTCTGCATCTAATGCAATTGTAATTGGATTTAACGTACGCCCTGATGTGAATGCGAAGCGTACAGCTGAATTAGAGAAAGTTGATGTTCGTTTACACCGTATTATCTATAAAGTAATCGAAGAAATTGAATCAGCAATGCAAGGTATG
Source organism: Bacillus sp. P4_E1 (assembly GCF_056401715.1). Taxonomy (NCBI): domain Bacteria; kingdom Bacillati; phylum Bacillota; class Bacilli; order Caryophanales; family Bacillaceae; genus Bacillus; species Bacillus sp. P4_E1. The sequence continues at coordinate 10,193 of NZ_JBFUIV010000022.1, read as the reverse complement.
CTGGATCCAGAATTCGAAGAAAAAGTAATCGGTCAAGCGGAAGTTCGTCAAACATTCAAAGTAACAAAAGTTGGAACAATCGCAGGTTGTTACGTAATAGACGGTAAAATTACACGTGATAGTGGCGTTCGTATTATCCGTGATGGCGTAGTAGTCTTCGAAGGAAAACTTGATACGTTAAAACGTTTCAAAGACGACGTAAAAGAAGTTGCACAAAACTATGAGTGTGGTATTACAATTGAGAGATATAATGATCTTAAAGAAGGGGACATCATTGAAGCATACGTTATGGAAGAAGTGAAGCGATGATTATCGCTTCACTCTCATTCGAGTGTATGATTTACGATGTGCATTCTTTAAAAGAGAAACGAGCAATTTTGCAACGTGTGTTAACTCGTGTGAAACAGCGCTATAATGTAGCTGTTTCTGAAGTTGKGCATCAAGATGTATGGCAACGTACAGAAATTGCAATTGTTTCCGTATCCTCAAATCGTGTTGTCTGTGAAAAAGAAATGAATCGTGTACTTGAGTATATCGATTCATTTCCTGAAATTGAACGTACGATAACACATTTGGAATGGTATTGAATGAGGTGAAGAGTTATGAAATTACGTGCGAACCGTGTGGGCGAGCAAATGAAAAAAGAATTAGGCGACATTATCAGTCGTAAAATTAAAGACCCACGTATTGGATTTGTTACAGTAACAGATGTACAAGTGAGTGGAGATTTACAAATTGCTAAAGTATACATTTCTGTTTTAGGTGACGAAGAACAGAAAGAAAATACATTAAAAGGTTTAGCGAAGGCAAAAGGCTTTATTCGTTCAGAAATTGGCCAACGTATTCGTCTTCGTAAAACACCAGAAATTACCTTTGAGTTTGATGAGTCTATCGGATATGGTCATCGAATTGATACACTTTTACATGAAATTAATAAAGACGGTAAACGTGAAGAATAATGGATAGACATTTGTCTATCCATTTTTTCAATGTAAAATAAGTTTTGCATAATTGCAATTACTACAAAAGAATAATGATGAGGTGAGTATATGGAAGGTGTAGTATTATTACATAAGCCAAAGGGAATGACATCACATGATTGTGTGTTCAAATTAAGAAAGATATTGCGTGAGAAACGAATTGGTCATACAGGGACACTGGATCCAGATGTAACAGGAGTATTACCTATTTGCGTTGGGCGTGCAACAAAAATTGCGCAATTTTTAACAAGTGAAACAAAAACATACGAAGGTGAAGTGACATTAGGATTTTCGACAACAACAGAAGATGCTTCTGGTGAAGTTGTGGAGAAACAAGATGTAAATCGTGTCATTACACGTAAAGAAGTAGAAGAGGTACTAGCGGAATTAACAGGGACAATTGAACAAATGCCGCCGATGTTCTCAGCTGTAAAAGTTAACGGGAAAAAACTATACGAATATGCAAGGGCAGGACAAGAAGTTGAACGTCCAGTTCGTACAATTACAATTCATGAATTTGTATTACTTGATGAACGTGAAGTTTTTGAAGGGGAAAATATTTCATTTCGTTTCCGTGTAACGTGTAGTAAAGGAACATATGTAAGAACACTAGCAGTAATGATAGGTGAAAAACTTGGATTTCCATCACATATGTCTCACCTTGTAAGAACAGCATCTGGTGAATTTTTACTAGAAGATTGCATATCATTTGAAGAAATTGAAGAAAACGTGCAAAATGGAACAGTAGAGTCTATTTTCATCTCAATTGATGAGGCGCTAAGTAAGTTTCCAAAAATGGTTGTAGATGAAAAGCAAGCTGAAAAAATAAAGAACGGTATGTTCTTAAAGAATGAATTAGAAACAACAGCACCATTTATTACAGTATTTGATAAAAATGATCGTTGCTTAGCAATTTATGAACATCACCCAAAACACCCTGGAATGCTAAAGCCAATGAAAGTACTTGTGAATAATCAAGAACTAAAGCTATAATGAATTATTGGAAGGATTATTACAGAAAAAGGTGAATTCAAGCGTGAAACTTATTCATTTAACTCATCCACATGAACAAAATAAAATAGAATTACCACCTACTGTAATGGCATTAGGATATTTTGATGGCATTCATTTAGGACATCAACGTGTGATTCGAACAGCGAAAAAAATAGCGGATGAAAGAGGATGTAAAAGTGCTGTCATGACGTTCCATCCACACCCATCTGTTGTATTAGGAAAAAAAGAAGCGCATGTGGAGTATATTACACCGATGCGCCTTAAAGAAGAAATCATCGCAAGTTTAGGAATTGATATCTTATATGTGGTGAAATTCGATGAGCCATTTGCTGGATTATTACCACAGCAGTTTGTCGATGAGTATATTATTGGTTTAAATGTAAAGCATGTAGTAGCAGGCTTTGATTATTCATATGGACGTTTAGGAAAAGGGAAGATGGAGACTTTACCATTTCATGCAAGAGGGGAGTTTACACAGACCGTGATCGAAAAAGTTGAATATCAAGAAGAAAAAGTAAGTTCTACTTCATTACGAAAGTTAATTCGAAACGGTGAAATGGAACAAATTCCATCTATTTTAGGGAGAGCTTACACGGTAGAAGGAACAGTTGTACACGGTGATAAGCGTGGACGTCAAATTGGTTTCCCAACTGCAAATGTAGGTTTAAGTGATGAATATTTGTTGCCACCTGTAGGTGTATATGCGGTAAGGTTGAAGGTTCATGATGAATGGCATGATGGTGTATGTAATATCGGATATAAACCAACTTTCAAAGAGAATGAGCGTCAATTATCTATTGAAGTGCATCTATTTGAATTTAATAAAGACATATACGATCAAAGTGTTACAGTGGAATGGCACATGCGTATAAGAGAAGAAAAAAAGTTTAATGGAATTGATGAGTTAGTTGCGCAAATCGCTCAAGATAAAAAGGTTGCCCAAGAATATTTTGCGAGCGTAAAGAATATACTTGCTTTTTCAAATGAAAAGTAGTATTCTATGTTATGTACTTTATGACAACCATTACTTGGCATTGCGACTCACCGATGCTTGCTAGGTAACTGGGGGTTTAATTATTAGGAGGTGAAATAGGATGGCTTTAACACAAGAGCGTAAAAATGAAATCATTGCACAATTTAGAACTCATGAGACTGATACTGGTTCTCCAGAGGTTCAAATTGCTGTCCTAACGGAGCAAATTAACACTCTAAACGAGCACTTACGTACTCACAAGAAGGATCATCATTCACGTCGTGGTCTATTAAAGATGGTTGGTAAACGTCGTAACTTACTTACTTACCTTCGTAATAGCGATATCACACGTTACCGTGAATTAATCACAAAGCTTGGCTTACGTCGATAGTCAAAGAAGCGGGAATATTCCCGCTTTTTTGTTAGGTAAAAATATATCTTCTACTCTTTATAGCTTACTTAATTTTCGGCAATACTAGAGGAAAGAATATTGTGATATACTACCCATTTACATAGAAGAATTGAATATTTTAAATTGAGAGGGGTACTTAAATGAGTCAGGAAAAGCAAGTCTTCTCGATAGATTTAGCTGGTCGTCAGCTAACAATTGAAACAAGTCAGCTTGCAAAACAAGCAAACGGAGCAGTATTAGTAAGATATGGCGACACAGCAGTTCTATCTACAGCAACTGCATCAAAAGAGCCAAAAAATGTAGATTTCTTCCCGCTTACAGTAAACTATGAAGAGCGTTTATATGCAGTTGGAAAAATCCCAGGCGGTTTTATTAAGCGCGAAGGCCGTCCAAGTGAAAAAGCAATTTTAGCAAGTCGTTTAATTGACCGTCCAATCCGTCCACTTTTCGCAGATGGTTTCCGTAATGAAGTACAAGTTGTCAGCATCGTAATGAGTGTTGATCAAGATTGTTCTTCTGAGATGGCAGCTATGCTTGGTTCTTCATTAGCATTATCTATTTCAGATATTCCATTTGAAGGTCCAATCGCAGGTGCGACAGTTGGTCGTATTAATGGCGAGTTCGTTATTAATCCAACAGTAGAACAGCAAGAACAAAGTGATATGCACCTTGTTGTAGCTGGTACGAAAGATGCAATTAACATGGTTGAAGCAGGAGCGGATCAAGTACCTGAAGAAACAATGTTAGAAGCAATTATGTTTGGACACGATGAAATTAAACGTCTAATTGCATTCCAAGAAGAGATTTTACAAGCTGTCGGTAAAGAGAAAACAGCAGTGAAACTTTATGAAGTGGATGCTGATTTGAACCAAGCTGTACGTGAAATGGCTGAGACAGATATGCATTCTGCAATTCAAGTGCACGAAAAACATGCACGTGAAGATGCAATTAGCGTAGTGAAAAAGCGTGTAATTGAGCATTACGAAGCTGAGGAAGCTGATGCTGATACATTAGGACAAGTAAGTGAGATTTTATATAAAATTGTAAAAGAAGAAGTACGTCGTCTTATTACAGTTGAAAAAATCCGCCCAGATGGTCGTAAAGGTGACGAAATTCGTCCTTTAGCATCAGAGGTTGGCATTTTATCTCGTACACATGGTTCTGGTCTATTCACACGTGGACAAACGCAAGCATTAAGTATTTGTACATTAGGTGCATTAGGCGATGTGCAAATTTTAGATGGTCTAGGTGTAGAAGAGTCAAAACGCTTTATGCACCATTATAATTTCCCTTCATTTAGTGTTGGTGAAACAAGACCAATGCGTGGACCAGGTCGTCGTGAAATTGGTCACGGAGCACTAGGAGAACGTGCTCTTGAACCTGTACTTCCATCTGAAAAGGATTTCCCATATACAGTTCGTCTTGTATCTGAAGTATTAGAGTCAAATGGTTCTACTTCACAAGCAAGTATTTGCGGTAGTACATTAGCGATGATGGATGCGGGTGTACCACTTAAAGCACCAGTTGCTGGTATTGCAATGGGTCTAGTGAAATCTGGTGAGCATTACACAATTTTAACAGATATTCAAGGAATGGAAGACCATTTAGGTGATATGGACTTTAAAGTAGCAGGTACTGCAAAAGGTGTAACTGCACTACAAATGGACATTAAAATCGATGGTTTATCTCGTGAGATTTTAGAAGAAGCATTACAACAAGCGAAAGTTGGTCGTATGCACATTCTAAATCACATGTTATCTGTTATCGCTGAACCTCGCATTGAGTTATCTGCGTATGCTCCGAAGATTATTACAATGGCAATTAACCCAGATAAAATTCGTGATGTTATTGGACCAAGTGGTAAACAAATCAATAAAATCATTGAAGAAACTGGCGTTAAAATTGACATCGAGCAAGATGGTACAGTATTCATTTCATCAATTAATCAAGAGATGAATGAAAAAGCGAAGAAAATTATCGAAGATATCGTTCGCGAAGTACAAGTAGGCGAAATCTACTTAGGAAAAGTTAAACGCGTTGAAAAATTCGGTGCGTTCGTTGAATTATTTAGCGGTAAAGATGGACTTGTTCACATTTCTGAACTTGCACTTGAGCGTGTAGGTAAGGTAGAAGACGTTGTGAAAATCGGTGATGAGATTTCAGTTAAAGTTATCGAGATTGACAAACAAGGTCGTGTAAACTTATCTAGAAAAGTATTGCTAAAAGAAGAGCAAGAAAAAGAAGCAGCTAAAGAAGAAGCAGCTAAAGAAGAAAACGCACAAGAGCAACAATAAGTGAAAGCCAGTTTAGCTGGCTTTTTTTGTTATGTAAAAAATGTGATTCATTTAGATTTTTATGTGAGTATAGGTATAGTTTTCATCATAACGCTCAAATTAACAAAGATAAGAAGAAAATGGTTTCTTTTTTATAGTTAATGGGAGGGTTTATATGAAAGCTCGTATATTAGCGTACATATTTATATTTTCTTTATATATGGGTTGTGGCTCTTATTCCGTTTTTGCGCAGGATAACTTGCATGAAGAGATTCAAAAGCATGTAAAACAGTACGAGATTATGCCGCAAAATGCGATGATTGATAAGATTTGGAAGGCGACGCCTGGGTATAATGGAAAACAAGTGGATATAGAAGCGTCCTATAATAATATGAAGAAAATCAAGAAGTTTGATCAAAAACAACTTGAATTTAAGGAAGTATCACCGAGTGTTCACTTAGAAGATTTACCACCAGCTCCCATTTATCGAGGACATCCAAATAAAAAGATGGTGGGATTAACAATTAATGTGGCCTGGGGTAATGAGTATTTGCCACGTATATTAGAGATATTGAAAAAACATGATGTGAAGGCGACTTTCTTTTTAGAAGGACGCTGGGTGAAAGAAAACTTACGATTTGCCAAAATGATTGTCGATGCAAATCAAGAAGTAGGAAATCATTCTTATACACACCCTAATATGAAAACGCTGTCTACAGATGAAATACGAGATCAATTACAAAAAACGAATCGAATGATAGAAGCAGCTACAAATCAGAAAGTGAGATGGTTTGCTCCGCCAAGTGGAAGCTTTCGGGATGAGGTAGTAAAAATAGCGGATGATTTCCAAATGGGGACGATTATGTGGACTGTAGATACAATTGATTGGAAGCGGCCAGAACCGGGTGTGCTATTGCAGAGAGTAATGCGAAAAATACATCCAGGTGCTATTGTGCTAATGCATCCTACTTCATCTACAACAGAAGCGCTAGATACTATGATTAAAAATTTAAAGGAACAAGGATATAAAGTGGGGAATATTACAGAATTACTAGATGAAAAACGTGTGGATTAAATACATTTGCATGACATTCATCTCTAAACTTGTTATCATTAAATAATAGCAATTATTTAGAGAAACTGGCATTAGGAGGAAAGTTTTTGATTAAAAAATATACGTGTAAAAATGGTGTAAGAATTGTTATGGAGAATATACCAACTGTACGCTCGGTTGCGATTGGTATATGGATCCACGCAGGTTCAAGAAATGAAAATGAAAAAAATAATGGGGTTTCACACTTTTTGGAACATATGTTCTTTAAAGGAACAGAAACGCGAAGTGCAAGAGAGATTGCAGAATCATTTGATAGCATTGGTGGACAAGTAAATGCTTTTACTTCAAAAGAATATACATGTTACTATGCGAAAGTGCTAGATGAGCATGCTAAATATGCATTAGATGTTTTAGCAGATATGTTCTTTAATTCAACATTTGATGAGGAAGAACTGAAAAAAGAGAAGAATGTTGTATGTGAAGAAATAAAAATGTACGAAGATGCGCCAGATGATATTGTGCATGATATGTTAACGAAAGCAACATATGAAACGCATCCGCTTGGATATCCTATTTTAGGAACAGAAGAAACGCTTGAAACATTTACAGGTGATACGTTACGTCAATATATGAAAGATCATTACACACCTGAAAATGTTGTTGTATCAATTGCAGGGAATATTGATGAAGCATTTTTACAAACTGTAGAGCAATATTTCGGTAGTTACGAAGGGACAACAAACCGTGAACAAGTACATAGCCCAATTTTCCATTTCAATAAAGTAGCACGTAAGAAGGAAACAGAACAAGCTCATTTATGTTTAGGATATAAAGGCTTGCAAATGGGACACGAAGATATTTATAACTTAATTGTATTAAATAATGTTTTAGGCGGTAGTATGAGTAGCCGTTTATTCCAAGAAGTACGTGAGCAACGCGGGTTAGCGTACTCAGTATTCTCTTATCACTCTTCTTATGAAGATACAGGAATGTTAACACTTTACGGTGGAACAGGTAGTAAACAATTAGATACACTGTATGAAACAATGCAAGAAACGTTAAATACGTTGAAAAATACAGGTATTACAGAAAAAGAGCTTGTTAACAGTAAAGAACAATTAAAAGGAAACTTAATGTTAAGTTTAGAAAGTACGAATAGTCGTATGAGCCGTAATGGTAAAAACGAATTGCTTCTTCGTAAACATCGTTCTCTTGATGAGATTATTGAAAGTGTAAACACTGTAACAAAGCAAAATGTAGACGAGTTAATTCGCAATATGTTTACCGATGAATTCTCTGCGGCACTTATTAGTCCGGATGGAAAACTGCCAAAAGGAATGAAACTTTAATCGATCTTGTAATTCATTCGCTTTCGGAAATAACCGTATCTCTTTTATATGAGATACGGTTATTTTTTTTATATATGCAGAATAGGTACTTATTATAGGATAACCTTCATAAAAAGTAGGATAGGGGGAGATTTAATGCGTTTAAGTGAATTAAGTGGCAAAGAGATTGTGGATTTAGAAAGAGCAGAAAAAATGGGAGTTTTAGGTCATGCAGATTTAGAAATTGATGAGAGAGATGGAAAAATACAAGCGCTTATTATACCTGCTGGGAAATGGGGAGGTTTTAAAAGAGAACAGCAAGAAGTGAGAGTAGAATGGAGCAAAATAAAGAAGGTTGGAAATGATATGATACTTTGCGATCTTACGAACCATTCAAGATCATAGTGAAAGATGACCATTTTGGTTGTCTTTTTTTTATCTTTATATAAAGAAGATAAATCACGTGTGCTTTTTGTTTTTCAATCACCTCAAACTCGTACATTACATATGATGTGGAGGAAAAAGAAAAAGTAGGCATTTTTCTTATAAATGAAAGAAAAAGAAGGTGAATTAGGGAATGTTGACTGAGATGCATATTGCTGTCATAGGAGGAGATGCACGGCAGCTAGAAGTAATTCGCAAGCTAGTCGAACTGGACGCGAAACTTTCATTAATAGGGTTTGAACAGTTAGATCATGGCTTCACAGGGGCAGCAAAGGAAAGTATACAAGATTTAAATTTCACTTCCTTAGATGCAATTATTTTGCCGGTTGCAGGGACGAATGCCAGAGGAGAAGTAGATACTATTTTTTCAAATGAGAAAGTTTCCATAACGAAAGAACAAATTGAAAAGACGCCAGAAAACTTCACTATATATTCAGGTATTGGTACACCTTACTTGGAAAATCTCGTAGCTACTACAAATCGCAAACTTGTAAAATTATTTGATCGTGATGATGTTGCAATCTATAACTCTATTCCGACCGTAGAAGGTACACTAATGATGGTTATTCAACATACTGATTACACAATTCATGGATCGAATGTAATGGTTTTAGGATTTGGTAGAACTGGTATGAGTGTTGCAAGAGCCTTTCAATCATTAGGAGCACATGTCAAAGTTGGAGCGAGACGTTCGGAACATATTGCTCGTATTACAGAAATGATGTTTTCTCCTTTTCATATGCAAGACATAGAGAAAGAAGTAGGTAATATCGATATTGTTATTAATACAATTCCGCATCTTGTTGTGACAGCGAATGTTCTTTCAAAAATGCCAGCTCATACGCTAGTTATTGATTTAGCTTCTAAGCCAGGTGGCACGGACTTTCGCTATGCGGAGAAGCGTGGAGTGAAGGCACTATTAGCACCTGGTCTTCCTGGGATTGTTGCACCGAAAACAGCAGGACAAATATTAGCGAATGTTCTTTCTCAGTTATTAATAGCAGATGCAATCGCAAAGGAGGATGATGAGAAATGAGTTTGAAGGGAAAACGAATTGGTTTCGGATTTACAGGGTCACATTGTACGTATGAAGAAGTTATGCCACATTTAGAGAAGTTAATTGCAGAAGGTGCAGAAGTACGTCCCGTTGTTTCTTATACTGTCCAATCAACAAATACTAGATTTGGCGAAGGGGAAGAATGGATTAAAAAGATCGAAGAAATAACCGGTTTTAAGGCAATTAATTCAATCGTTGGCGCAGAGCCACTAGGACCGAAAATTCCACTAGATTGCATGGTGATTGCACCACTAACAGGGAATTCGATGAGTAAATTTGCAAATGCAATGACAGACTCTCCAGTATTAATGGCAGCAAAAGCGACGCTTAGAAATGGGAAGCCTGTCGTATTGGCTGTTTCGACGAATGATGCTTTAGGGCTTAATGGAGTAAACCTAATTACACCAACAAGGTGACGACAAAGCGCGAACGCTTATATGTCGCCATCTTGAGGGAGCTTAGGGTAAAGCACAAGTTCAAAATCATCGAGCCTTTGCCACTTTTCCTTCTTATAAACAGCCTTTTCTAAAACCGACTTTAGGAGGCTGTTTTTCTTTTTTGGATCATCTGTTTTAAAGTACAGATCAAGAACATGCTCTACTTGAGGTATTGTATCTTTCTTCACTTTTTCTTTTTTGACTCTTTTTCTTTTTTGACT